>DQAA01000151.1:2744-3437 GCA_003523465.1 Pseudomonas sp. | reverse complement strand
TCCTTAACCTTACCTCCGTCTGATAATAAAAATGGAGGTCCCGGCCATGACCCTGGGAATCGACTACCTGAATGCCCTGCTCGAGGAAGATAAGGACCAAGGCGTCTACCGCTGCAAGCGGGAGATGTTCACCGACCCTCGCCTGTTCGAAGTGGAGATGCAGCACATCTTCGAAGGCAACTGGATCTACCTTGCCCACGACAGCCAGATCCCCAACAAGAACGACTTCCTCACCACCACCATGGGGCGCCAGCCGATCTTCATCGCGCGCAACAAGGACGGTGAGCTGAATGCCTTCCTCAACGCCTGCAGCCATCGCGGCGCGATGCTCTGCCGGCACAAGAGCGGCAACCGTTCCAGCTACACCTGCCCGTTCCACGGCTGGACCTTCAACAACAGCGGCAAGCTGCTCAAGGTCAAGGACCCGAGCGAGGCCGGCTACCCGTCTTCCTTCAACTGCGAAGGCTCCCACGACCTGACCAAAGTGGCCCGTTTCGAGTCCTATCGCGGCTTCCTGTTCGGTAGCCTCAACCCCGATGTGAAGCCCCTGGTGGAGCACCTGGGCGAGTCGGCGAAGATCATCGACATGATCGTCGACCAGTCGCCGGACGGCCTCGAAGTGCTGCGCGGCTCCAGCTCGTACATCTACGAAGGCAACTGGAAGCTCACCGCCGAGAACGGCGCCGACGGCTA
>DQAA01000151.1:246-2659 GCA_003523465.1 Pseudomonas sp. | reverse complement strand
ACGGCCACCTGCTGCTCTGGACCCGCTGGGCCAACCCGGAAGACCGCCCGGCCTTCGAGCGCCGCGACGAGCTGGCCCGCGACTTCGGCCAGGCCCGTGCCGACTGGATGATCCAGAACTCGCGCAACCTGTGCCTGTACCCCAACGTCTACCTGATGGACCAGTTCAGCTCGCAGATCCGCATCGCCCGGCCGATCTCCGTGGACAAGACCGAGATCACCATCTACTGCATCGCCCCCCGTGGCGAGAGCGCCGAGGCACGGGCCAAGCGCATCCGCCAGTACGAAGACTTCTTCAACGTCAGCGGCATGGCCACCCCGGACGACCTGGAGGAGTTCCGCTCCTGCCAGACCGGCTACGGCGGCGGTCGCGGCTGGAACGACATGTCCCGCGGTGCCGAGCACTGGGTGGAAGGCGCCGACGAGGCGGCCAAGGAAATCGACCTGCACCCGCTGCTCTCCGGCGTGCGCACCGAAGACGAAGGCCTGTTCGTCCTGCAGCACAAGTACTGGCAGGACGCCATGCTCAAGGCCGCCGCTGCCGAGCCGCAACTGATCCCCGTGGAGGCCGTGCAATGAGCGCTCTCTACGCCACCGTGCGCGACTTCCTCTACCGCGAAGCGCGCCTGCTCGACGATGCCCGGTGGGACGAATGGCTGGAGCTGTACGCCGCCGATGCGACCTTCTGGATGCCGTCCTGGGACGACAACGACACCCTAACCGAAGACCCGCAAAGCGAGATCTCGCTGATCTGGTACGGCAACCGGGGCGGCCTGGAAGACCGCATCTTCCGCATCAAGACCGAGCGTTCCAGCGCGACCATCCCGGATACCCGGACCTCGCACAACCTCAGCAACATCGAGATCGTCGAGGAGGCCGAAGGACAGTGCCAGGTGCGTTTCAACTGGCACACCCTGAGCTTCCGCTACAAGACCACCGACAGCTACTTCGGCACCAGTTTCTACAGCCTCGACCTGCGCGGCGAACAGCCGCTGATCAAGGCCAAGAAGGTGGTCCTGAAGAACGACTACGTCCGCCAGGTCATCGACATCTACCACATTTGAATACCCGGCAGCGCCGCCCCAGGCCCGCTGCCGTGCGAGGTGCAGCATGAGCTTCCAGATCGCGCTCAATTTCGAAGACGGGGTGACCCGCTTCATCGACGCAACCGCCAGTGAAACCGTGGCCGATGCCGCCTACCGCCAGGGCATCAACATCCCGCTGGACTGCCGCGACGGCGCCTGCGGCACCTGCAAGTGCTTTGCCGAGGCCGGTCGCTACGACATGGGCGACAACTTCATCGACGACGCCCTGACCGGCGAGGAGCTGGAGCAAGGCTACGTGCTGACCTGCCAGATGCGCGCCGAAAGCGACTGCGTGGTGCGGGTGCCGGCGTCGTCCCAGGTGTGCAAGACCCAGCAGGCCAGCTTCGAGGCCTCCATCAGCCAGGTGCGCCAGCTGTCCGAGAGCACCATCGCCCTGTCGATCAAGGATGAATCCCTGTCGCGCCTGGCCTTCCTGCCGGGGCAGTACGTCAACCTCAAGGTGCCGGGCAGCGAGCAGACCCGCGCCTATTCCTTCAGCTCGCTGCAGAAGGACGGCGAGGTCAGCTTCCTGATCCGCAACGTGCCGGGCGGGCTGATGAGCAGCTTCCTCTGCGGCCTGGCCAAGGCCGGCGACAGCATGACCCTGACCGGACCGCTGGGCAGTTTCTATCTGCGCGAGGTCAAGCGCCCGCTGCTGTTGCTCGCCGGCGGCACCGGCCTGGCACCGTTCACCGCGATGCTGGAAAAGATCGCCGGGCAGGGCAGCGAACACCCGTTGCACCTGATCTACGGGGTCACCAACGACTTCGACCTGGTGGAGCTGGAACGCCTGGAGCACTTCGCCGCGCTGATTCCCAACTTCACCTTCAGCGCCTGCGTGGCCAACCCCGGCAGCCAGTACCCGAAAAAAGGCTACGTCACCCAGCACATCGAGCCGACCCACCTGAACCAGGGCGATGTCGATGTGTACCTGTGCGGCCCGCCGCCGATGGTCGAGGCGGTCAGCCAGTACATCCGTGAACAGGGCATTACCCCGGCCAATTTCTACTACGAGAAATTCGCCGCCGCCGTCTGAACCCTTTTACGGGGTTGCCCTGTCGTGCGGGTGGGGTGATCCCTTTTTCTTCGAGGTTGTGATGAACAGATTCGACGACAAGATCGCGCTGGTCACCGGCGCGGCCCAGGGCATTGGCCGCCGCGTGGTCGAGCGCCTGCTCGCGGAAGGGGCCAGGGTCATCGCCGTGGACCGTTCCGAGCTGGTGTTCGAGCTGGAGCAGGGCGACCGCGTGCTGGCGCTGACCGCCGACCTGGAACGCTACGCCGACTGCCAGCGGGTGATGGCTGCTGCGGTGGAGCGCTTCGGCCGCC
>DQAA01000151.1:0-187 GCA_003523465.1 Pseudomonas sp. | reverse complement strand
CTGTTCCCCACTTTGTGGTGCTGCCACGCGGCGCTGCCGTTCATGATCGAGCAGGGCGGCGGGGCGATCGTCAACGTCTCGTCCATCGCCACCCGCGGGGTCAACCGCGTGCCCTACGGCGCGGCCAAGGGCGGGGTGAATGCCCTGACGGCCTGCCTCGCCTTCGAGAACGCCGAGCGCGGCATCC
>DQAA01000662.1:262-2514 GCA_003523465.1 Pseudomonas sp. | reverse complement strand
CCGCGCGGGCGGCGCTCGATCTCGAGAGCGCTGCAAAGCACCAGACAAGCACCCCGCACCACCGCAAATCAGCATGACCGTGTAAAGTCGACCCTTAAAAAACCGATCCATCCCGAGAACCCTCGATGCCCCGCGCCACCGACAGCACCACCAGCCTCTCCCTCACCGCCAGTGCCCTCAGCGATCTCTACCCCGAGGCGCTGAGCGGTACCGAGGTGCTGAACGGCCTGGGCATGCAGATGCTGCGCGGGCATTCGGAGACAGCCCTGACCCTGTCCAGCGCAGTGGCCAGCCATGTCACCGCGACCCTGCACAACGACGACAAGCTGCGCCCCCTGGACGGCCTGGTCGCCGAGATCCGGCAGATGCCCGCCGACGCCAGCGCCGACCGCTACCAGTTGCTGCTGCGGCCCTGGCTGTGGTGGCTGAACCTGGCGAGCAACAACCGGGTATTCCAGAACATGACCACCTCGGCCATCGCCAGCAAGATCTTCGATGCCCACGGTTTCAGCGACTACAAGCTGTCCCTGACCGGTAGCTACACGGCACGGGAATACTGCGTGCAGTACGGCGAAAGCGATTTCGCCTTCGTCTCGCGGCTGCTGGAGGAGGACGGGATTTTCTGGTTCTTCACCCACGAGGATGGCGTGCACACCCTGGTGCTGGCGGACAACAACGACGCCTTCCCCGCCATCCCCAACGGCCCGGCGCTCAAGTACCTCGGCCAGGGCATGGGCGTGCGCGAACTGCACGGCATCCGCTCCGGGCAACTGGTGATGCAGGCGGTGGCCGGGGTCTATTCGGCCAGCGACTACACCTTCGCCACCCCCACCACCGAGCTGTACAGCCAGGCCGAGGCCAAGTCCGGGCCGCTGAACCTGTACGAGCACCCCGGCGGCTACATCGAAAAGGCCCGGGGCGACGCCCTGACCAAGCAGCGGGTGGACGCCCTGCGCAGCCAGGAGCAACGCTTCATCGGTGAAAGCGACTGCCGCTGGCTGGTGCCCGGCCACTACTTCACCCTGAGCGGCCATGACGACGACGCTCTGAACAGCGACTGGGTCGTGACCTCGGTGACCCACGAGGTCGATCACCGCAACTACCGCAACCGCTTCGAAGCCATCCCCAAGGCCACCGCCTACCGCCCGCCGCGGGTCACGCCCAAGCCGCGCATGCACACCCAGACCGCCAAAGTGGTGGGCAAGTCCGGCGAGGAAATCTGGACCGACGAATATGGCCGGATCAAGATCCAGTTCCCCTGGGACCGCGACGGCAAGAACGACGAAACCAGCTCCTGCTGGGTGCGGGTGGTCCTGCCCTGGACTGGCAAGGCCTTCGGCATGCAATTCGTGCCCAGGGTCGGCCAGGAGGTGATCGTCACCTTCATCGACGGCGACCCGGACCGCCCGCTGGTCAGCGGCTGCGTCTACAACGGTGACAACTCCCTGCCCTGGACCCTGCCGGACAACCAGACCCAGTCCGGGATCAAGACCAACTCGTCGAAGGGCGGCGGCGGCTTCAACGCCCTGCGCTTCGAGGACAAGAAGGACGCCGAGGAAGTGTTTCTGCAGGCGCAGAAGGACTTCAACACCAAGGTACTCAACGACGTCACCGTGGACATCGGCCACGACGAAACCCAGACGGTGAAGAACGCCCGCACCCGCACGGTCAAGGAAGGCGACGAAAGCATCACCCTGGAAAAGGGCAAGCGCACCGTCGAGATCCAGACCGGCAGCGACAGCCTCGACGTCAAGGACACCCGCACCGTCACCGTCGGCGGCGACCAGACCCACAAGACCGGCGGCAACTACACCGACAAGGTCACGGGTGACTACAGCCTGACCATCGACGGCGACCTGACCATCAAGGTCAGCGGCGCCATCACCCTGCAAAGCGGTGCCAGCTTCACGATCAAGAGCGGCGCAGATCTTGCCGTACAGGCCAGCACCTCCATCGCGCAGAAGGCCGGCACCTCGTTCGCCAACCAGGCCGGCACCTCCCTGGACAACAAGGCCGGCACTACCCTGACCAACGACGCCGGGGTCAGCCTGACCAACAAGGGCGGCGCCGAGCAGACCGTCGACGGTGGCGGCATGCTGACCCTCAAGGGCGGCCTGGTGAAGATCAATTGAAAACCACGACCCGGGGTGACGCCTTCCAGCTCGAACGGGGCGACTCGCGGCTCAGCGGGCGCCTGCTGGAAAGCGAGCTCAACGGCCCGCTGCGCATCGAAGAAAACGCCCGGCCCCAGG
>DQAA01000662.1:0-256 GCA_003523465.1 Pseudomonas sp. | reverse complement strand
AGCCAGACCTACCACCCCAATGGCCGGGTCTCGGCGCAACTGCCGTTTGCCAATGACAAGCTGGAAGGGGTTGCGCATTTCTACGGCGACGACGGCCAGCTCCTGCGTTCGGCGGGGTATCGGCGGGGGATGCTGCACGGCGAGGCGGTCAGCTACTTCCCGGACGGCGCGGTGGCCGAGCGCGAGCTGTACAACAACGGCGTGCGCGAGGGCTTGCAGCAGCGTTATCACCCCAACGGCAAGCTGGCGATGAAGG
>DQAA01000397.1 GCA_003523465.1 Pseudomonas sp. | reverse complement strand
CCGGGTGTTTCGGCCGGGGTGGCCACGGATGTCAGCCTGCCGTACCTGCTCAACCCGATCCGCGAGCCCGGCCAGGACCACCTGCTGCGCGAAGGCCAGATCAACCTGTTCCGTTTCGCCCGGGAAGCCGGCATGCGCACCCACTGGATCTCCTCCCAGNNGGCCCACCTGGGCAGCCGCCATATGGATGTCTCGATCACCCGCGAGGACCACCCCCTGCGCTTTCTCAAGGACCAGGACCACGCCCTGCTGGACATCCTCGACCAGCAGCAATTCGGCCCGCGCAACTTCGTGGTCATCAACCTGCGCACCGCGCACCTGCCCTACGCACAGAACTACGGACACCAGGAAGGCATCCGCCCCTGGCCGGACCAGGGCCCGCAAGGCCAGGCCAATGCCTACGACAACTCGATCCACTACCTCGACGAGCTGCTCGAAGACGTCATCGCCCGCTTCGACCGCCTCGAAGGCGAGCGCTACCTGGTCATCACTGGCGATCACGGCCAGCGCCTCGGCGAAGACGGTAAATGGGGGCACAACGACCTGGTGCCGGAGGTCAGCGACGTCCCGGTGATCGTCCTCAGCCGCGAGGCGCCGCCACAGGCCGTGGATGCGCTGGTGCCGGAGAAATGGATCAGCCACTACGAGATCGGCAAGTGGCTGGCCGCGCGGCTCGGCACCCGCATCGACAACCCGAACCTGCGCAAGGACGAGCATTTCGTCCAGGGCAAGTTGCTGTTCAGCGACAACTTCATCCAGCCGGTGTGCGAGACCGACCGGGGCCTGGTGCATCTGGCCCCGGTGCAGTTGAGCGAGTGGCTGGGGGTGAATGGCCAGGGTGGCTGCAGCAGGTTGCCTGGCGGTGGGGGGCCTGGTGGTGGATAGACCAGGCCGTTAGAAGTCCACGGTCGCCGACAACTGCAGCGTGCGCGGCGAGCCTGGCGAGAACGCGCCATAGGACGCCACCCCGGACCAGTAATCCCGGTCGAAGAGGTTCTGCACCGTGGCCCGGAAGGTCGTCGGGCGTCCTTCGATGCGGGTGCTGTAGCGAGCGCCCGCGTCGATCCGGGTCCAGGCGTCCAGTTCCTGGGTGTTGCCCTGGTTAACGTACTGGCGGCCGGTGTAGATCGCCCCGCCGGTGAGGGTGAAACCTTCGATCCACGGCGTGTCCCATTCGCCCCAGATGTTGGCCTGCACCTCAGGCACGCCCACCGGCNNGTCGGTCAGCTCGCCGTCGAGCAGGGTCACGCCGCCCATCAAGCGGGTACCGGGCGCCACTTCGCCGAAGATGCTCCATTCGAGGCCACGATTACGCTGCTCGGCCTGCACCGAGAACACACCATCGCTGCCGACTTCGCCACTGGGCTTTTCGATCTGGAACAGCGCCAGGCTGGTGACGAAGGTCGCGTGCTCGTACTTCACGCCGACTTCGTGCTGCTTCGATTCGTAGGGCGCGAAGGTCTCGCCGGCGTTGACCGCGGTGCCCGGCGCGATATCGCCTTTGCTCAGGCCCTCGACATAGTTGTAGTAGAGCGACACGTCATCCCAGGGCTTGATCACCACGCCGAGCAGTGGCGTGGTAGCGCTGTCCTTGTAGCGCGAGCTGACCGCACCGCTCGCCGCGTAATTGCGCGATTCGATCTCTTGCCGGCGTACGCCCAGGGTCAGCTGGGCACGGTCGTCCAGTATGGAAAGCGTGTCGCTCAGGGCTACGCCGGAAAGCTCCGCTTCGGACACCCGCAGCACCTTGGGCGCGTTGATGTACTGCTTGGGCGCGTCCACCGGCTGGTAGATGTTGGAACGGATCTCCGCGCCGTTGTTGATCCCCCGGGACAATTCATCCTGATAACGGGTCGCCATCAGCGTGGTGGTGTGCGACACCGGCCCGGTGACAAAGAACCCGCGCAGGCCGATATCCGCCGTCGAGCGATCGACATTGAATTTGTAGTAGCCGGGGATGTTGCTGGTATCGCCCGCGGCGTTGAGGATGCGCGGAACCTGGTCGGACATGCGCTTGACGTCCGAGCGACCACCGCCGGCGTGGGCGAACAGGGTCAGCGAATCGTTCAGGTCGTATTCGCCGCCGAGCAGGGCGGACTGCTCGCGGGTGTCCGACCAGCCCCATTTCTGCGGCAGGTTGGTCTTGCCGTCCGGCGCCGAGGGCACCTGGACCCCCGGGGCGATGGTGAAGGGACGCGAGGCGCCTTCGAAATGCTCGCGTTGGCTGATGAAGTCGAGGTTCAGGCGCAGGCGCTCACCCTGGTAATCCAGAGCGATCGCACCGATATCGAGGGTGCGTTGCTGGTCGTCCACGGCGGTATCACCGTCGAGCAGGCTGCCGTTGAAGCGGATCCCGAAGCGGTTTTCCTCACCGAAGCGCCGGCTGACGTCCAGGTGCCCGCCCACTTGCGCATCGGAGGCATAGCTGGCGGTGACCCGGGTCAGGTCTTCGTCCAGCGGACGCTTGGGCACGATATTGATCACCCCGCCCACGCCACTGTTCGGCGAAATCCCGTAGAGCAGCGCCCCCGGCCCCTTGAGCACTTCGATGCGCTCCGCGTATTCGGTGAATACCCGGTAATTGGGAGCCACGCCGTAGACGCCGTCATACGCCAGCTCGCCGAGATTGCCCTCGCCCACGGGGAAGCCGCGGATGAAGAACGAATCGACGATACCGCCGGTCTGCCCGGTGGAGCGCACCGACGGATCGCGGGCCAGGGCGTCGGCAACGGTGGTGGTCTGCAGGTCGGCGAGGGTCTTGGCGGTGTAGCTGGTTACGCTGAAGGGGGTGTCCATCATGTCCTTGTTGCCCAGCATGCCCAGGCGCGCACCTCGGGCGACCTGTCCGCCGGCCAGCTCCTCGGGCAGCGCGCCAGGGGTGCTGTAGCCGGTGATACTGGTGGCGTCCAGGGTCAGCGCTTCGCTCTGCTCGGGTGTGGCAGGCGTCTCGGCGCGGGCAGCTCCGGCGAACAGCACGGCATTGAGCAAGGCGGTGCGAATGGCCAGCGTCAGCAGGCGGTCGGAGCAAGGTCGGCGGGTAACGGACATAAGGCAGGGATCCTGTTCAACAAGAGAAAATGCAAATCACTCCTGTTGCCAGCCCACGACGGAAAAAGTATCACCCCGCTGCGGATTTATCTGACGGCTGCCTGGCCAGGCGCACTTGTCCCCGGATTCGGTGCTTGCGACCCGGGAGCGGGATCAAATAACATCAGGTAATACTTCTCAATTGCATACTTGTCTCAACCATGAGCGAACCCTTGCCCGCCGATAACAACCACCACCTGCGCGTGATCGAAGCGCTGTACAGCGGTCATCACGGCTGGCTTTACGCAACCCTGCGGAAAAAGCTCGGCAACGCCATGGATGCGGCGGACCTGACCCAGGACACCTTCACCCGCATCCTCGCCTCGCGGGTCACCTCGATCGAACGCCCCCGGGCCTACCTGAGCTGCGTGGCCAAGGGCATCCTGGTCAACTGGTATCAGCGCAAGGCGCTGGAGCGCGCCTACCTCGACGCACTGCCGCTGCTCCCGGAAACCCAGGTGCCCTCGCCGGAGGTGCGCTTCCTCGTGCTGGAAACCCTGCACGAGATCGACGCCATGCTCGATGCCCTGCCACCCCTGGTCAAACGCGCCTTCCTGCTGTCGCAACTGGGCGGCCTCAAGTACGACGATATCGCCAGCCAGCTCGGCGTCTCGCTGATCACCGTGAAGCGCTACATGAAGCAGGCCTTCATACAGTGCCTGATGCTGGTGGACTAGATGCCTTCAGCGCCCGATAGCCGCACGCCGGACCCTATCGCCCTGGAAGAAGCCGCCGACTGGCTGATTCGCCTGGGCGAAGCCGAGCTCGATCAGCACGAGCGTGCGCAATGGGAACGCTGGAAAGACAGCAGCCCCGAACGCCAGCAAGCCTGGGCCCGGGCGCAGCGGCTGCAGAGC
>DQAA01000595.1 GCA_003523465.1 Pseudomonas sp. | reverse complement strand
CGTGTTGTTGAAACTGCGCGAACGGAACCTAGCCGCAAACGAGAGCGCCCGCGCCCAGTCATCGCCGGTCACCAGTCCTTCGACCGCGCCCGTCAGCTGCCCGTGCAGTTCCTCCAGCCGCGCCTCGCGCGCGGCCCGTGTCTCCTCTTTCGTCGCCATGTGGGGACCTCCCTCCGGTCGGGGACCACCCCAGACAAGAGGGCGGTCATGCGACTGTGAGGTACGCCAGGCAATCCGAGAAGCAGAAGAAGGAGCAGACCAAGAAACAAGCGGCCGCACCCGCCACGGCAACCCGAACAACCCAGCGAGAACTAACAGACATACCCGAAAACCAAGCGACACAGGAGACCAGACCGGGGAATGCCCCAGCACTGAGGAGATTGACTAGAGTTTCGGGTAAGTCACGCCAAGGCGTTGTGCGTGCGCCGGTACGTGCCGGGCGTCATGCCGACGTAGGCATGGAACGCGCGGATTGCGTAGCCCATGCTGTGCCAGCCGACCTTCTCGATGGCGTTCTCGACCAGCAGGTTGGTCTCCCGCAACAGGCGGGCCAGCTCTTCGATCCTGAGCATCGTCAAGTAGGCTATCGGCGTCTTGCCGTAGGCGTCAGCGAACACATGCGAAAGCCAGGACTCTGACAGGTGGACACGGTCAGCCAGCTCTTTGACCGTCCAATGATGAGCGAGGTCGTTTCGCTCCAGCTCGGCGACCTGCATGGCCTCGGGTCGCAGCGGCGCGAACCGGCGATGCCGGGGCATGGTGGGCCGCAGCCGCTCTCGCTGAGACGGCGACAAGCGCACCGGAGAGACCTTGACGAACGGCGTAATCACATCAGCGATAAGGAACCACATCGCCTGGACGCGGTTGAACCGCTTGATGCTATGGCCGGTGCCTGTCAGGCAGACCAGCTCGTCCAACCACGGCGCGATCCGGTCAAGCTGCTCAATGCCGATGCGGAGCAGTTGGACGGGTTCGAGATAGAGCTTTCCGGCCAGCTCCCGCGCGTCAAGCCGGTCAGACAGGAGACCGACATGCTCCCAGAACACCTGGCCGATCAGGTAGTCCGTGTCGATGCGAACGAGCGTGACAGTGCAGCGGTCCTCAGGCTCGACAGCGCACAGCGTGTTGGCACACAGCAGCAACGCATCCCCGACGGTGGCCGGCCGCTGGCCGAACTGAGAGCACACAATCGCCGAGCCATCGCGAACCACGGCAAGCTGCACGCAATCAAAGGCCACCGGGCCGACCAGCGATTCCAGAATCGCCGTCGCTGCTTGCAACGGGCGGCTTGCCAGGCTTTCGCTGCTGTCCCATCGACTGGTCATCTCATCGCCACCTGTTCACGAAGTGCTTCTTCAGTGCCAGGTCAGACCGTTGCCCCGCACTCACTCGTCCAAGCTGGGGCTCGACGTATGGACGTCCTCGCCCAGGATCGCCAATTCAAAGAGTTTCGGCCTTGGCTTGGCTTCCGGATTGAAGTTGGAGAGGGCTCTCTTCGTGATCGATGCCATAGTGTTCCTTGCCGGGTTGGAAGTTAAGCAGGCGCAGTGCATTGGCTACGACGAGCAGGGTGGAGCCTTCGTGTATCAGGACGACCAGGCCGATATTGAGCCCGCTGAAGGTCATTATGATTAGGAAAACAACAACCAGCATGCTGGCGGCGAGGTTCTGTGCAATGATCCGGCTGGTGGCCCGGCTCAGTCTGACACCGAACGGTACCCGGCCCAGGTCGTCGCTCATCAGCGCGATGTCGCAGGTTTCCAGTGCCACCGCCGAGCCTGCGGCTCCCATGGCTATAGCCACGTCGGCTTTGGCCATGGCTGGGGCGTCATTCACGCCGTCGCCGACCATGGCGATGGGCTGGTGCTGTTCACGCAGTGTGCTGATCTGGGTGACCTTGTCTTCGGGCAGCAGGCCTCCCAGCGCGACATCGACTCCGACCTCGCGTCCTACGGCGTCGACGACAGGCTGGTTGTCGCCGGAGATCATGACCATCTGATCGACGCCGGATTCGCGCAGCGCCTTCATGACCTGGATCGATTCACGGCGCGCCTGATCCATCACACCGACCAGGCCTAGGAAATTCCCGTCGTAGCGTACGATCATGGTGGTCTGACCACTGTTCTGGGTTTGGCAATAGCTCTCTTGGAGCCCGGTCGGCAGGTCCAGCCCTTGTTCGCTGAACATGCGCAGGTTGCCCACTTGCACGGGCTTGCCGTCAACAGTGGCGGTCAGGCCGCGTCCCGTCACGGCGTGCAGGTCGGCGGCTTTGAGTGTCTGGTCAACTGGAATCCGGCTGGTCAAATCACGGACGATGGCTGTAGCCAGCGGGTGGTCGCTCAGGGACTCGACGNNCCGGGACGAGCGCTTCGCCAGCAGGCCCTGGAACCGGTTTGAGGGCCGTCACGCTGGGCGTGCCCCAGGTCAGAGTCCCGGTCTTGTCGAAGGCGATGGCTTTGACGCGTCCGAGGGTCTCCAGCGGAGCGCCGCCCTTGACCAGCACCCCGGCGCGTGCCGCCCTAGCAAT
>DQAA01000026.1 GCA_003523465.1 Pseudomonas sp. | reverse complement strand
ACCAGTGCCGCCCGCGCATCCGGTGCGGTCGGCAGCAGCCGGTCCAGCAACGATTGCGGCAGCGCTGGCTGCAACGGCGCCAACAGCGTGCGACTGACCTCATGCCGAGGATCGCCAAACACCCGCCACACCTCGCCCTGCTCGACGATCCGCCCGCGCTCCAGCACCACCACGCGGTGGCAGATATCGCGGATGACCGCCATTTCATGGGTGATCAGCACGATGGTCAGACCCAGCCGCCGGTTGATGTCCCGCAACAGCCCGAGAATCGATTCGGTGGTCTCCGGGTCCAGCGCCGAGGTGGCTTCGTCGCACAGCAGGATCGCCGGGTCATGCACCAGCGCCCGGGCAATCCCCACGCGCTGCTTCTGCCCGCCCGACAACTGCGCCGGATAGACGTGATGCTTCTCCTGCAACCCCACCAGTTCCAGCAGCGCTTCCACCTTGCGCCGCCGCTCGGCCTTGGCCACGCCAGCCACCTTGAGCGGCAGCTCGACGTTCTGCCAGACGGTCTTGGCCGACATCAGGTTGAAGTGCTGGAAGATCATGCCGATGCGCCGGCGCAGGCCCACCAGCTGGTCTTCGTCGTAGCCGGCGATATCCACCTGGTCGATCAGCACCCGCCCGCCGCTGGGTTGTTCCAGGCGGTTGATGGTGCGGATCAGCGACGATTTGCCGGCGCCACTGCGGCCGATGATGCCGAAGATCTCGCCATGCTGGATGTTCAGGTCGATATCGGCCAGGGCCGGGGCGTCCTGCCCAGGGTAGGTCTTGTGCAGGCCGACGAAGCGCACATGGGCGTTGTTCAGCTCCGGATGCAGCTGACGGCGGACCGCTTCGAGGGGCGGCGCATCCAGCGCCACGCGGGCGTTGGCGGTACTCATCTCAGCTCTCCCAGCCCGGCTGGTAAAGCTTGCCGTGGGCCTTGTCCAGCGCCGCACGGACTACCGGCGAGTGCTGGTAGATATCGATGAATTTCGCCAGGCGCGGGTCGTCCTTGCTCTTGGGCTTGATGACGAACTGGATCACGTATTCCTTGTGGTCGATGCCGTCGAACAGCAGCGCCGATTCGGCATCGAAGGTCTTGGCCAGGCGGATGTAGTGTGGATAACCCTGGACCAGGTCGGCGTCATCGTAGGCGCGCACCAGTTGCACGGCTTCCACCTGAAGAATCTTGATCTTCTTCGGGTTGGCGACGATGTCCTCTTCGGTGGCCTTGTAGCCGACGCCGTCCTTGAGCGTGATCAACCCCGCCTTGGCCAGCAGTTGCAGGCCGCGCCCGCTGTTGATCGGGTCGTTGGCGATGGCCACGGTGGCGCCTTGGGGCAGCTCGTCGAAGCTTTTGTACTTCTTCGAATACAGGCCGACGTTGTTGATGATCCCCGGCGCGTAGGGCGTCAGGTCGAAGCCGCCGGCGGCCTTGGCGTTTTCCAGGAAGGGAATGTGCTGGAAGTAGTTCACGTCGATATCGCCGGCATTGAGGCTGACGTTGGGTGCGATCCAGTCGCTGAACTCGATCAGCTCCACGTCCAGCCCCTGTTTCTTCGCCTCACTGACCGCCGCTTCCAGCGGTACGGCGAAGGCTGCGGTGGTGCCGACTTTCAGGGCGTCGGCGGCATGGCTGGCGCCGATCAGACCGAGGGACAGGGCGATGGCCACGACGGGGCGGCCGATAAGGGTTTTAAGCATGCTGGAGCGCTCCGTTCTTGTGTGCGGTGGTGGTGTGCGAGTGGCGGTAGCTGGCGCCGGGATGCTCGGCGGGAAGGTGGGCCGAACCCGTGGGGAAGAGTTTTTCCCGCAGGCTGCCGGTGTCGTAGGCGGTCTTGTACGAGCCACGTTTCTGCAGCTCGGGAATGACCAGGTCGATGAAGTCCTCGTAGCTTTCCGGGGTCACGGTGCGGGCTAGGTTGAAGCCGTCCAGGCCGGTCTCGGCGATCCAGCTTTCCAGCTCGTCGGCGACCTGCTCCGGCGAGCCGACGAGGGTGATGTAGCGCCCGCCGAGGGCGTGCTGGTCGAGCAGGCGGCGACGGGTCCAGTCGTTGCTTTGCAGGTTCTTCGTCGCCGATTGGATGGCATTGCTCTTCACGTACTGGATCGGCTCGTCCAGCTCGTAGGCGGAGAAATCGATGCCGGTGGAGCTGGAGAAATGCGCCACCCCGGCTTCGGCGCTGGCATGGCGCAGGTATTCGGCATGCTTGGCCCGGGCCTGTTCCTCGGTAGCGGCAACGATCACGGTGATGCCCATGAACACCTTGATTGCTTCTGGATCTCGCCCGGCCGCCACGGCTGCGGCGCGCACCTTGTCCACCTGGGCACGGGTCGCGGCCTTGTTCTGGCCGCTGATGAACACGCATTCGGCATGCTGTCCGGCAAAGCCCAGGCCGCGCTCCGACGCGCCGGCCTGGAACAGCACCGGGGTGCGCTGCGGCGACGGCTCGCAGAGGTGATAACCCTCCACCTTGTAGAACTCGTCCTGGTGGTGAACCTTGTGCACCTTGTCCGGCCGGGCGTAGACCCGCTGCTCGCGATCATTGACCACCGCGCCGTCTTCCCAGCTGCCTTCCCACAGCTTGTAGAGCACTTCCAGGTACTCGTCGGCCTGGTCGTAGCGGCGGTCGTGCTCGGGTTGTTCGTCCAGGCCCATGGCCTTGGCCGCGCTGTCCAGGTAGCCGGTGACGATGTTCCAGCCGACCCGGCCACGGCTCAGGTGGTCGAGGGTGGAAAGGCGCCGGGCGAACAGGTAGGGCGGCTCGTAGGTGAGGTTGGCGGTCAGGCCGAAACCGAGGTGCTGCGTCACGGCGGCCATGGCCGAGACCAGTAGCAGCGGGTCGTTCACCGGCAGCTGGATCGACTCCCTCAGCGGCACGTCCACCGACTGCTGGTAGACGTCGTAGACGCCGACGATATCCGCCAGGAACAGGCCGTCGAACAGTCCGCGCTCCAGCAGTTTCGCCAGGTCGGTCCAGTATTCGATCGTCTTGTACTGGCTCGACGTGTCCCGCGGATGGGTCCACAGGCCGTGGTTGATATGCCCGACGCAGTTCATGTTGAAGGCGTTGAGGAGGATCTTCTTCTTCGCCATCAGATGGTCCCCCGCAGCGGTGGGTTCTGCTCGTTCAGGTAGTAGTTGCCGATGGCGTGGTACTTCCAGCGCACCGGGTCGTGCAGGGTGTGCACCCGGGCATTGCGCCAGTGACGGTCGAGGTTGAATTCGGCAAGGGTCGCGCGGCTGCCGGACAGCTCCAGCAGCTTCTCGCTGGCGAGCAGGGAAATCTCGGTGCTGAGCACCTTGGCCTCGGCCACGGCGATGGAGGCGCGGGCGGCGGATTCGAGGGTCACCGGGGCAGCGTTCACCTCGTCCAGCACCCTGGCGGCCTTGGCCAGCAGGGCGTTGGTGGCGTG
>DQAA01000027.1 GCA_003523465.1 Pseudomonas sp. | reverse complement strand
CAGGTCGAGCACACGGGCGAGCAACTGGACACCATCGCCGGGCTGGCGGCGGGGGTCGAGCAGCAGATCACCGAAATCGCCGGTGGCACCGAAACCACCCGGACCCAGCTCGACAGCCTGTTCCAGGCGGTGGAGCAGATGCGTGGTGACCTGGCCATCAGCGACCAGCAGACCCAGCGCCTGGCCCACGCGGCGGTGCAGATGGAAGGGCAGGCCGAGAGCATCAGCGAGCGTCTGGCCGAAGTCGGGCTGGACGAGTATCACCAGCGGGTCTTCGACCTGGCCCTGCGCGGTGCGCAGCAGATCGCCGAGCGTTTCGAGGCGGATGTTCGCGATGGGCGGATCAGCCATGACGATCTGTTCGATCGGCAATACCAGATGCTGCCGGGGACGCGTCCGGCGCGCTATCGCACCCGTTTCGACCACTACACCGACCAGGTCCTGCCGGGAATCCAGGAGCCGTTGCTGCGCGAGCATGAAGGGCTGGTCTATGTGATTGCCTGTACCCAGCAGGGGTACGTGCCGACCCACAACAATGCGTTCAACCAACCGCTGACCGGCGACGAAGCCACCGACACGGCGCACAACCGCAGCAAACGCAAGTTCGACGACCGCACCGGGATTCGTTGCGGCAGCCATCAGCAGCGGGTGTTGCTGCAGACCTATACCCGTGACACCGGCGAGCTGATGCACGACCTGTCGGTGCCGATCAAGGTGGATGGGCGTCACTGGGGCGGGCTGCGGTTGGGGTACCGGCCGGAGAAGATGCCGGGAACCCGTTAGTTGTTCCTGAGGGCCTCACCCACAGTGTCCGAGGCAACATCGAACCCTGTGGGAGCTGGCTTNNTGCCAGCGATGAGGCCCTAAAGGACAGCACATGAATCAGAGCCTGTAACTGCCTCCACAACAGAAATTTCTCACCTGCAAACAGCACACAACCCTCGACGGGTTTCCGTGTTTTCGTGCATATTCGCTTCCCTGTGCGGTGAGCCCTTGCTTCCCGACGCTACAGGGCCATCTTTCGCGGATCGCCTTGCGCCGCGAGGAAGCGGTGAGACACGGAATTTTCACCGCGCAATGTCGGTCTGACGTTCGCCAATCAGCCATTTTCTGGCGTGGGAAAGTGCTGTTTCCCACAGGGTGCGACGCCTCCGGGCCGCTACTTATTGGTTCCAACTCATTAGTCTTTCGGACTTCGAATTAATGAAGTACGGCATGCCCGTGGGACATTTTCGTCACGGGCGTCTGTGTGATCTCGGTTTTTGAGGAATTTTCATTTGGCAGTCAGCAATCTGGATATGCACGCTCTGTTCGTGCTGGGAGATCTTCGCGGCAAACTGGTCAAACAGTTCCAGTCGCCGTTCGTTTACATCACAGAGCAAAGTCCCGAAGGCCTGTACATGGCCGAGATCGAAACCGCCGAGACACTGGTGGTGGACGACAAGCAGCGCCTGGAACTCAAGGTCGGCGATCATTTCCGCGCGGCCGTGCTGCCCAGCCGTGAAGGCGGCAAGTTCGAGATCCGTTTCCGCGATATCAAGCAGACCATCTACGGCCTGGGCGAGTACGCCTTCGTCAGCACGCCGGAGGGCGAGGGCATCGTCTTTCGCGAGGGAGGGGTGGTGATGATGGTGTTCGCCGCGCCCGAGCGTCTCAGCGCAGGNNCAGGGCTGTCCAAGACCCTCAAGGCCGCCACCGCCAAGGTCGCCAAATGGCGCAAGGGCGAGCTGACCTTCAAGGCCAGCGAGTGAGCGGACGCCGCGAGTTCCATGAGCGCCACCAGGCCCGCGCCGAAGAGCAGGCGCGGCAGTGGCTGGAGCAGCGGGAAGCATTGCAGGGACAGTGGCTGACCTGGGTCGCCGGGCAGCTCTATCAGCTCGAACCCGCGGAGTATGCGGCGATGGTCAGGCGCGAGCTGCAACGCCTGACCGGAGGCGAGTGAAGGTCTTCAGTCCGGCTCNNCGGCTGCTGACCTCGCCCGGGACATCGTCGCCGGCCATGCGCTTGCGGAACAGCGCGGTGCGGGCCAGCAGCAAGGTGGTCACCGGCACGGTGATCGACAGCAGGATCGGGATCAGCCAGGCATGCAGCACCGGCGTTTCCTTCAGTCCCGAGAAATACACGATCGAAGCCAGCGACACGCACCAGGCGCCCAGGGTCGAGGCCAGCGCCGGCGGGTGCATGCGCTGGAAAAAGTCCTTGAGACGCAGGATGCCGATGGCCCCGGTCAGGGCGAACAGGCTGCTGGTCAGGATCAGTGCGGCTACCACGATTTCCAGCCAGAACGGCAATACCGGAGTGGTCATTCGATCACCTCGCCGCGCAGAAGGAACTTGGCCAGGGCGAACGAGCCGACGAAGCCGAACAGGGCGATCAGCAGGGCGCCCTCGAAATAGGTGTCACTGGCGTAGCGGATACCCAGCACCAGCATCATCAGCATCCCCAGCATGTACAGATAGTCCAGGGCCAGCACCCGGTCCTGGGCCGATGGCCCGCGGAATACGCGGACCAGGGTCAGGGCCATGGCGATGGTGAAGATGAACAGGCTGGCGACGATGGCGTTGGAGAGCAGGCCGGTCATTCGAAGATCTCCATCAACGGGCGTTCATAGGTGTGCTTGAAGTGCTCGATGAAGGTCGCCTCGTCGTCGAGATCGAACACGTGCAGCAACAGCACGCTGCGGTCCAGGGCCAGTTCCGACCACACCGTGCCGGGAATCACCGTGGTGATCATCGACAGCGCTGCCAGGCCGTGGGCATCACGGAGGTCCAGGGGAATATGCACGAAGCGCGAGCGCGGCGGCCTGCGCTGCATGCGCCAGACGCTGGCGAACACCTGCAGGTTGGACACCAGCACATCCAGGCCGACCCGCAGGAACAGGCGGATCACCGCCCCCGGATTGCGGATATGCGCGCTCAACGGGCGCAAAGGGGACATCAACAGTGGGGCGAGGGTGCCGAGAAGCAGGGCGAGGATGATATTGCCCGGGCTGATGGACAGGTTGAGCACCAGCCACAGCACGAACATGGCCAGCGACAGCAGCGGGGCGGGGAACAGTCGTTTCATGGTTGCACCTGCCCGACGCTGTCCGTGAGGGTGGTGGGGCCCGGAATCGGCCGCGTGCCGAGCACCGCCTCGACGTAGACGCTCGGATCCTTGAGGCTGGCGGCAGTGTCCTGGGCATAGCGCATCAGCGGCTCGGCCCACAGGCTGAGGACCACGCACAGGCCGAGCAGGGCCACGATCGGCACGCATTCATACATGCGCAACAGCGGCGAGGGGCGTTCTTCGGGTTTCCAGAATCGCTGCACGCCGAGGCGCACCATGGCGATCAGCGTGGCCATCCCGGCCAGGATCAATAGCACCAGCAGTGCCCAGCCGCTGGCCGACAGTGGCTCTTCGGCCGGCACGCCCATGCCCAGTGGATTGAACAGCGCGGTGATCAGGCTGAACTTGCCGACGAAGCCCGACAGCGGCGGCATGCCGATAATCAGCAGGGCGCAGGCGATAAAGCTGAAACCGAGGAAGGCCATGGTCCAGGGAATTACCTGGCCGACCACGGCCTTCTGTTCATCGTCGAGGTTGATGCCCTTGGGAGGTTGGAGGGATTCCAGGGGCGAGGGCAGGGCATCGGCGTCGTCGTCCAGCGGCAGCTCGTTGGCCGAGCGCGAACGCTCGATCAGCTCGGCCAGCAGGAACAACGCACACAGCGCCAGGGTGGAACTGACCATGTAGAACAGCGCCGCCGAGGTCAGCGGTGTCTGGCCGAAGCCTACTGCCGCCAGCAAGGTGCCGGCGGAGACCAGGATGCTCAGGCTGGCCATGCGCTCGAGACGTTGCGCGGCGAGGATGGAAACCGCAGCGCAGGCCAGGGTGGCGAGGCCGCCATAGACCAGCCACTGCCCGCCGAAGAACGCCGAGGCCCCGGCCTGGCCGGAGAACAGCAGGGTCCACAGGCGCAGAACGGTATAGAAACCGACCTTGGTCATGATCGCGAACAGCGCCGCCACCGGTGCGCTGGCCGAGGAGTAGGCCGGAACCAGCCAGAAGTTCAGCGGCCAGATGCCCGCCTTGGCGAGGAAGGCGATGGCCAGGATCGCCGCGCCGGCATGCAGCAGACCGCGATCGGCATCCGGCACCAGAGGGATTTTCAACGCCAGGTCGGCCATGTTCAGGGTGCCGGTGACGCCGTAGAGCATCGCGGCGCCAATAAGGAACAGGGACGAGGCAAACAGGTTGATGGCGATGTAATGCAGGCCGGCTTTCACCCGCGAGCGCCCCGAACCGTGCAGCAGCAACCCGTAGGAAGCGGCCAGCAGCACTTCGAAGAACACGAACAGGTTGAACAGGTCGCCGGTGAGGAAGGCGCCGTACAGGCCCATCAACTGGATCTGGAACAGTGCGTGGAAGCTGGCGCCGGCGCGGTCCCAGCGGGCCAGGGCGAAGAGCAGGGCGCTGGTGCCGATGATGCCGGTCAGCACCAGCATCAATGCGGACAGGCGATCCAGCACCAGGACGATGCCGAACGGCGCGGCCCAGTTACCCGGCAGGTAGACGCCGATGGAGGTGGCCTGGCCCTGGTCCTTGACCCACAGCAGCAGGCTGATGGCGATGCCCAGCCCGGCCAGGGTCGACAGCAGGTTGATCCGGGCCTTCAGGGGCCGGCGTTTTTCCCCCAGCAACAGCAGGAGTGCTGCGGTCAGCAGGGGGAGAAGGATGGGGGCGACTATCAGTTGTTGCATCCCGCTCATTCCTGGGGCTCCCGTCCGTCAACGTGGTCGGTGCCGGTGAAGCCGCGCGAGGCCAGCAGCACCACGAGGAACAAGGCGGTCATGGCGAAGCTGATGACGATCGCGGTGAGGACCAGGGCCTGGGGCAGCGGGTCGGTGTAGTTGAGCAGGTCCTGGGGGACGCCGTCCTTGATGATTGGCTCCTTGCCGATGAACAGGCTGCCCATGCTGAAGATGAACAGGTTGACCCCGTAGGACAGCAGGCACAGGCCCATGATCACCTGGTAGGTCCGCGGACGCAGGATCAGCCAGACCCCGGAGGCGGCGAGAACGCCGATGGCGATCGCGATGACTTCTTCCATCAGGCGACTCCTTGTGAGGTGGGGGATGCAGCGGATTTGGGTTGCGGGCGGTGCGCGCGGACCGACTGGTGCGCCAGTGCGGTGAGGATCAGCAGGGTCGAGCCGACTACCACGGTGAACACCCCGACATCGAAGAACAGTGCGCTGGCGATGTGCAGGTCACCCAGCAGCGGCAGGTGCAGGTGCGCGGTGTGGGTGGTGAGGAACGGATAGCCGAAGAGCAGCGCGCCGACACCGGTCAGGGTCGCGCAGAGCAGCCCGGTGCCCATCCAGCGCAGTGGCCGCAGGCTCATCTGCGCCTCGACCCACTGGGTCCCGGCCACCATGTACTGGAGGATGAACGCCACCGACATCACCAGATNNCGGCGACGAAGCCGCCACCCGGCTGGTTGTGGCCGCGCATGAACAGGTACATCGAAACCAGCAGGGCCATCGGCAGCACCAGGCGGGCGAGCACCGCGGGGACCATCATGAAGCCCAGTGCGGTGTCTTCGGCGTGGCGCGGGTTGACCAGGTCGGTGACCATGTCCGGCGCCAGCGAGCGTTGCTGCGCCGGCAACTGGATGCTTTCGCGCGGCGGGCGGAAGCGCCGCAGCAGGGCGAAGACCGCCAGGGCCACGGCTACCAGCACGGTGATTTCGCCGAGGGTATCGAAGCCGCGGAAGTCCACCAGCATGACGTTGACCACGTTGGTCCCGCCGCCTTCCGGCAAGGCCCGGCTCAGGTAGAAGGAAGAAATGAAGTTCGGCGTCGGCCGGGTCAACATGGCGTAGGACAGCACGGCCATGCCGCCACCGACCAATACGGCGAGGATCAGGTCGCGCAGGCGGCGCAGGCGCGCCCGCTCCTGGGAACCGGCCAGTGGTGATACCCCTTCGATCCGTCGCGGCAGCCAGCGCAGGCCAAGCAGGATCAGCACGGTGGTGACCACTTCCACCACCAGCTGGGTCAGGGCCAGGTCAGGGGCGGAGAACCAGACGAAGGTGATGCAGGTCATCAGGCCGCAGACCCCCACCATGATCAGGGCGGCGAGACGGTGGTACTTGGCTTGCCAGGCGGCGCCGATGGCGCAGGCAATGGCGATCAGCCAGAGCATCACGAAGACCCCGGAGCCCGGGATTTTCGGACGGTTGCCCCAGCTCAGGCCGTGGGCCAGCAGCGGCAGCATGCCCGCCACCAGCGCGGCCAGGACCAGCATGAACAGCTGTTTCTGCAGGCGACGGGTGGTGAAGATCTGCTCGAAGCCTCGGGCCGTGCGCATCAGCACGATCTGACCGCGTTCGAACAGGCGCTTGCCATTGAAACGTTCGATCAGCGGCGGGTANNGCGGGTAGCGGAAGCGCCCGTGCTGGAACTGGGCGCGCAGCAGCAGATAAAGCAGCACGCCGCCGCACATGGCGATCAGGCTCATGATCAGCGGCGCGTTCCAGCCGTGCCAGACCGCCAGGCTGTATTCCGGCAACTCGCCGCCAACGACTGGCAAGGCGGCAGCGGCCAGCAGCGGTCCGACCGACTGGGCCGGGAAGATACCCACCACCAGGCAGGTCAGCACCAGCAGTTCGACCGGCGCACGCATCCAGCGTGGCGGTTCGTGCGGGGTATGGGGCAGGTCGGTGGCGGTGGGGCCGAAGAATACATCGACGGTGAAGCGCAGGGCATAGGCGACGCTGAAGGTACCCGCCAGGGTGGCGATCACTGGAAGGGCCATCTCGACCCAGGCGGTGGAGGTGATGAATACGGTTTCGGCGAAGAACATTTCCTTGGACAGGAAACCGTTCATCAACGGCACCCCGGCCATGGACGCGCTGGCGACCATGGCCAGGGTCGCGGTGAACGGGATCAGGCGGAACAGGCCGCTGAGCTTGCGGATGTCACGGGTGCCGCTTTCGTGGTCGATGATCCCCGCGGCCATGAACAGCGAGGCCTTGAAGGTCGCGTGGTTGAGGATGTGGAACACCGCCGCCACGGCGGCCAGCGGGCTGTTCAGGCCGAGCAGCAGGGTGATCAGGCCGAGGTGGCTGATGGTCGAGTAGGCCAGCAGGCCCTTGAGGTCGTTCTGGAACATCGCCGCGTAGGCGCCGAGAAGCAGGGTACAGGCGCCCGCGCCGCCGACGATCCAGAACCATTCTTCGGTACCGGACAGCACCGGCCAGAACCGGGCAAGCAGGAACACCCCGGCCTTGACCATGGTCGCCGAGTGCAGGTACGCCGATACCGGAGTTGGNNAAGTGGAAGGGGAATTGCGCGCTCTTGGTCAGGGCGCCGAGAAGGATCAAGGGCAGCAGGACCGGGTACAGGGCGTGGCCGCGAATGGTGTCGCCGGCGGCCAGGACCTTGTCCAGGTCGTAGCTGCCGACGACATGGCCGAGCAGGATCACCCCCGCCAGCAGGCACAAGCCGCCGGCCCCTGTGACCATCAGCGCCATG
>DQAA01000029.1 GCA_003523465.1 Pseudomonas sp. | reverse complement strand
ACCGGGCCGGCGCCGCTGAGAATCCCCACGCCGAGCAGCCCGAGGAAGATCCCCGAGAGTTTCGGCAAGGTCATCGCCTCGTGGAAGAACAGTGCGCCGATCAGCACGCCCATCAGCGGCGTGGTGGCGTTGAAGATCGCCGAGTAGCCGGCCGGCAGCACCTGCGCGGCCACGGCATAGAAGGTCGCCGGAATCCCCGAGTTGATCATCCCCAGCACCAGGGCGACCTTGAACTTGCCCTGGAAGTCCCAGCGTACCCGCATCACGGCGAGGATCAGCATCAGGCCGGCGCAGGCGATGCTGACCCGGAAGAACGCCGTCGGCACCGTGCCCAGCACCGGGGCGATGATGCGCATGAACAGAAAGCTGGCGCCCCAGACGGCGGCGAGGATCAGCAGACGGGACAGGGCGATGGGGCTCACGGGATTCTCCGGGCAGGAACGGGGAAGGGAGTGTACGGCATAACCGGCGGCGATCTCGTCCGCTTTCTTGCGGGCTGAATCCGTTCATTGCCGATTATCCCGATTACCTCGCAAAACCATGCTGGCACCCTGGTCTCGATTTGGCCGATCCGCCCCTGTGCAGCGGCCTGCGCCGCGGTTACTCTCAGGCCTTCGCCCCTTCCGCCAGAGGTCCTGATATGCCCCAGCAATGGCCGGCCGCCNNATATCGCCCGGATGATCCTCGATGGTTTCGACAACTACCGCGAGCACTTCCGCCAGATCACCGATGGCGCCCGCGAGCGCTTCGAACAGGCCCTCTGGCAGCAGATCCAGGACGCAGCCGCAGCGCGCATCAATCTTTACGAGGAGAAGGTGTCGGAAGTCACCGCCCGGCTGCGCGAGACCTTCGAGGAAGAGGTGCTGCTGGACGTCTCGCTGTGGCCGCTGGTGAAAAGCGCCTACATCAGGCTGATCGACCCGCGCCTGGACGATGAGCTGTCCGAGACCTGGTACAACTCGATCTTCTGCAGCCTGTTCAGCCATGACCTGATCAGTGACGGCTGCACGTTCATCCACACCACCCGGCCGTCACTGCGGGCTCACGAGCGCGCGGCGCAGACCCGTGTCTATCGCCCTGACGGACACCTCGGCGGGCTGCTGGAAAAGATCTTCGAGGATTACCGCTTCGACGCCCCCTACGCCGACCTGCCCGGCGACCTGGCGCGGCTCGAGGCGCAACTGCGCGAGAACCTGCCGGACTGGGTGTGCAAGGATCCCGAGTTGCAGGTCGAGCTGTTTTCCCCGGTGCTGTACCGCAACAAGGGCGCCTACCTGGTGGGGCGCATCTTCACCCGGGAAGAGCAGTGGCCGCTGGTGATACCGCTGCTGCACCGCGAGGGCAAGGGCATCGAGATCGACGCGCTGATCACCGACGAAGCCGATGTATCGATCATCTTCTCCTTCACCCGCTCCTATTTCATGGTGGATGTGCCGGTGCCGGCGGAGTTCGTCGGTTTCCTCAAGCGCATCCTGCCGGGCAAGCACGTCGCCGAGCTGTACACCTCGATCGGCTTCTACAAGCACGGCAAGTCGGAGTTCTACCGTGCGCTGATCAACCACCTGGCCAGCACCGATGACCGCTTCATCATGGCTCCGGGCGTACGCGGCATGGTGATGAGCGTGTTCACCCTGCCGGGCTTCAATACCGTGTTCAAGATCATCAAGGACCGTTTCTCGCCGTCGAAGAACGTCGACCGCGCCACGGTGATCGAAAAGTACCGCCTGGTGAAAAGCGTCGACCGGGTCGGGCGCATGGCCGATACCCAGGAGTTCTCCGATTTTCGCTTCCCGATCAGCAAGTTCGAGCCGGAATGCCTGGCCGAGCTGCTGGAGGTGGCGCCGTCCACCGTGCAAGTGGAGGGCGATACGGTGCTGGTGCGCCACTGCTGGACCGAGCGGCGCATGACCCCGCTCAACCTCTACCTGGAAAACGCCAACGACGCCCAGGTCCGCGAGGCGCTGGACGATTACGGCCTGGCGATCAAGCAACTGGCGGCGGCCAACATCTTCCCCGGCGACATGCTGCTGAAGAACTTCGGCGTCACCCGTCATGGCCGGGTGGTGTTCTACGACTACGACGAAATCACCTTCCTCACCGAGGCCAACTTCCGCCATATCCCGCCGCCGCGCTTTCCCGAGGACGAGATGTCCAGCGAACCGTGGTATTCCATCGGCCCCCACGATGTGTTCCCGGAAGAGTTCCCGCCGTTCCTGTTCGCCGATTTCGCCCAGCGCCGGCTATTCAGCCAGTTGCATGGCGAGCTGTATGACGCCGATTACTGGAAAGGGCTGCAGGACAAGATCCGCGCCGGCAAGGTCATCGATGTGTTCCCGTATCGGCGCAAGGGGCGAGACGAGGGGATCGTCTAGCTCTTCAGGCACTTCAGCTCGCTGAAATCCTTGCGCACCTTGCCCAGGCGCTGGTCCAGCTGCTGGCGCTGTTGCTCGCTGCTCTGGGCCATGAGGTCGACCAGCAAGCTGCGCAGCTGTTGTTCGGTGTTGTCGAAGGCGACGCGGTATTCCGGGGTCCAGAAGCGTTCGCGATCCTGCAGCAACTGGCCCAGGCGCGGCTCGAAGTCGTCGCTGTGACGCTGGTCCATCAGGGTGCTGAACTGCGCCTGCCAATGGGCGCGGTTGGCGATCCACTGGCGGTTCTGCTCGCCCAGTTGCGCTGACCATGACGCCACCCGCGCGCTCTGCTGCGGGCTGAGGCCGCCGAACCACGGCGACAGGCGTTTCTCCATGCGCTCGCCACGTTCGGCGATTTGCTGGGCCAGCGGGGTTTTCACGTATTTGGCCTGGCGTTCCTCGATGTCCTTGGCGAAGTTCTGGCGCATCTCGCGCACCTGCTCGTCGTCCATGCCGCGCAGCAACTGAGCCGCCGACGGGGTGATCTGCTCGGCGACCCGCGACACCGCCTGGCGCGCTTCCAGGGTCCGGGCCTGCAATTGCTGGTCGCTGACCTGGTTGCTGGCGACCATCTGGCGGATGTTGTCGAGCCAGCCCAGGTAGCCCGGCAACTGGGTCTTGCAGTGCCAGGACAGCTCCTGTTTCAGGCGGCCGCTGAGCCAGGTCTTCTGCTGGCGGTTCATGTCCAGGTAGTCGCTCAGGGACCACGGCACCAATACGTCGAGGTTGCGGTAAGCCAGGTCCAGGCGCGTGCACGACAGCAGCAGGAGGCTGGCGAGAATCAGCAGGAGCGGGCGCAGGCAGCGGAATAGACGAGCGGACATGAGGGGCGTCCTTGCGTTGGCGTACTCAGTGTTTATAGAGCAGGTTCGGCCCGCGCGGTTCCAATCGGCGTCACGCCCGCCGATTTGCGGGCGAAACTGCCGAAGCGCAGGCCGATCGGCCTGGATCGCGTGTAGAATGCGCGCCTCGCAGCGAGGATTTCGAACATGGCTTCAGTTGGGCGTTACAACACTTTGCAGGTGGTCAAGCACACGGACTTCGGTCTGTACCTGGATGGCGGCGCGGAGGGCGAGATCCTCCTCCCCAATCGCTACATCCCCAAGGACACGCCGAGCGAGGTGGAAGACTGGCTGAACGTCTTCGTCTACCTGGACAGCGAAGACAAGCTGATCGCCACCACTGAAAAGGCCAAGGTCCAGGTCGGCCAGTTCGCCAGCCTCAAGGTGGTCGAGATCAACAGCATCGGCATCTTCCTCGACTGGGGCCTGCCCAAGGACCTGCTGATGCCGTACTCCGAGGAAAAGCGCCAGATGCGCGCCGGCGAGTACTGCGTGGTGCACGTCTATCTCGACCGCCGCACCCGCCGCATCACCGCCACCGCCAAGCTCGACCGTTACCTGGACAAGGCGCCGGTCAACTACCGGGTGGGCCAGCAGGTCGACCTGCTGGTGGTGGAAGAGAGCCCGATGGGCTTCAAGGCCATCATCAACAACCAGCACTGGGGCCTGATCCACAAGAACGAAGTGTTCAAGTTCCTGCGTTCGGGCAAGCAGGAGAAGGGCTATATCAAGGAAATCCGCGATGACGGCAAGATCGCCTTGAGCCTGCAACCGATCGGCGAGGGCGCTGCCAGCAGCCTGCACGAGCAGATCCTGGCCCGGCTCAAGGCCGCCGACGGCGTGCTGCCCCTCAATGACAAGAGCGATCCGCAGGTGATCAGCGACATGTTCGGGGTCAGCAAGGGCAACTTCAAGAAGGCCATCGGCGCCTTGTACAAGAGCGGCCAGATCGTGATCCACGACAACCGCATCGAGCTGCCCTGATCAGGGCGCTCCTCTCCCTCAGCGCTGGCGGTAGCCGGAGAAATCCAGGTTGTCGCCACCGGGGCGCAAGTCGCGCAGCAGCGAGTCACGGTCGGCGGAGAGCGCGAGGCTGATGGTGGCGCGGCGCTTGCCGGCGTTGCGCACTTCCATCTTCTCCTGATGGGTGCGCAGGTCGCGCACCGGCACCTTCAGATGTTGCAGCTTGTCGGTGTCCGGGGTGTGCAGCAGCAGGTTGACGAAGTCGCTGTTCTTGCGCAGCCAGGCCACAGGAACATCGAACCACCACAGGCTGCGCTTGCTGTCGAGCACGGCGAACAGGGTGTTGTCGCTGTTCAGCACGGGAGTCCCCAGCGCCTCGTTACGGCGGGCGATGGCGGTGGTCTTGTCGAGTTTCATGCGGGTGTCCTGCGAGTGACGCTTGGAAAGGTCGGCTATTTTGCGGGCATTGGGCTGAAACATAAAGCCATGGAGCACGGGGAAGGGCGGGAACTTTTTTCAAGGTTGATGTCAATTTGATGTCGCCGCTCGGCGTCCCCATCCCAAGGAAGAATCCATGCGAGTCCTTTTAGCGTTCCTGTTGCTGTTCAGCGGTTATGCCAGCGCCAGCTGCGCCTCTATCAGTGATCCCGACCAGCGTCGTTACTGCGATGCCGTGAGCAACAATGGCAGTTGCGCCAGCATCGGCAATGCGGATCTGCGCCGGATGTGCGACGCCGACACCAATGGCGGCAGTTGCGCTTCCATCGGTGATGCCGATCAGCGCCGCTATTGCGATGCGAAGAACAACAACGGCAGTTGCGCCTCCATCAGCAACAACGATCTGCGCAGGATGTGCGACGCCGACACCAACGGCGGCAGCTGCGCCTCCATCGGCGATGCCGACCAGCGTCGTTACTGCGATGCAAAGAACAACAATGGCAGCTGTGCCAGCATCAGCAATACGGACCTGCGCCGCCGGTGCGACGCGGAAACCCGGTGACCCGGCGCCTTGTCGAAAAATAAATGAAACTCCCCGCTTCGCCTGCCACTCCACTCATTGTCGATTCCGACTATCCCGTTAAGGAGAAATCCCATGAGTGGCACCAAAGACAAAGTCAAAGGCATGGCCAACGAAGCGGTCGGCAATATCAAGCAGGGTGTCGGCAAGGTGACCGACAACGACAAACTGCGTGCTGAAGGCAAGGCCCAGGAACTCAAGGGCGAAGCCCAGCAAACCGTTGGCAAGGTCAAGGATGCCGTGAAGAAGCCTTGACCGGCCTGCGGGCCAAGCGAAGACGGCCATCCATGGATGGCCGTTTTTTTTGAGCGCAAGAGGGAATCGCACCCTGGTGTGCAGGGTCTATTAGACTGTTTTGTAACCGAGCTTCAGGAAGCGCAAGGAGACGCCAATGAGACTTACCCATTTACGCGGTCTGCCGGTGCACCGCGTACTGGTGCGAACCGTCCAGGAATTCCTCGACGACGAGATGTCCACCTACGCGTCGGCACTGGCCTACCAGATGCTGTTTTCGCTGTTCCCCTTCCTGCTGTTCCTCATTGCCCTGATCGGGTTCCTGCACCTGCCGGACTTCTTCTCCTGGCTGCGCCTTCAGTCGGAACTGGTCTTGCCGCCCCAGGCCCTGGAACAGGTCAATCCGGTGATCGACCAGCTCCAGCAGTCCAAGGGTGGCCTGCTTTCGGTGGGTATCGTCATCGCCCTGTGGACCGCCTCCGCCGGCGTGCGCCTGATGATGAGCGCGATGAATGCCGCGTACGACGTGGTCGAAGGACGCCCGGTGTGGAAGCGCATTCCGCTGTCGGTGTTCTACACCGTGGGCATCGCCGGCATGCTCCTGGCCGCCGCCGCGCTGATGGTGCTGGGCCCGCAGGTGATGAGCTGGGTGGCTTCGCAGGTGGGCATGGAAGAGTTCATCGTCACGGTCTGGACCGTGGCGCGCTGGCCGGCCATCGTCGTCCTGATGATGGTGGCGGTGGCGCTGATCTACTACGTGATGCCCGACGTGAAGCAGGAATTCCGCTTCATCACCCCGGGCTCGGTACTGGCGGTGGTGGTCTGGATCATCGCCTCCCTGGGCTTCGGCTACTACGTGAAGACCTTCGCCGACTACAACGCCATGTACGGCAGCATCGGGGCGATCATCGTCCTGCTCCTGTACTTCTACATTTCTGCCGCGGTGCTGCTGCTCGGGGCGGAGATGAATGCGGTGATCGAGCACATGTCCCAGGAAGGCAAGGATCCCGGGGAAAAAGAGCCCGGCGACGGAGCCCCGGATCGTGCTACAAACCAGGTCTCCGGGCTGGGCCGCGATCATGCGCCGGCCGCCGGACCCGAACCTGTGAGCCGGACTACCCATGATNNGCGACGAGCGCCTGCTGCGCATCGCCCCGCCGGTGCCCGAGCACCTGATCGGCAGCGCCGAACTGCAGCAACTGATCGACGATATGTTCGAGACCATGCGCCATGTCGGCGGCGTCGGCCTGGCCGCGCCGCAGATCGGCGTCGACCTGCAACTGGTGATCTTCGGTTTCGAGCGCAGCGAGCGTTACCCCGATGCCGAGCCGGTGCCGCAGACCATCCTGCTCAACCCGGTCATCACCCCCATGGGCACCGAACTGGAGGAGGGCTGGGAAGGCTGCCTGTCGGTGCCGGGGCTGCGGGGCGTGGTCAGCCGCTACAAGAGCATTTTCTATGAAGGCGTCGACCCCCAGGGTCAGCCGATCCGTCGCACCGCCGACGGCTTCCACGCACGGGTGGTGCAGCACGAGTGCGATCACCTGATCGGCCGCCTGTACCCGTCGCGTATCCACGACTTCAGCCGCTTCGGTTACACCGAGGTACTGTTCCCCGGACTGGACCCGGCCGCCGACGACTGATCGCGGCCCATCGCCACAAGCGGCTTGCTGCGCCGGTAGCGGGCCAGGCGATCGACGAGGGCCTGGGGCAGGTCCTCGCTCGCCACGAAGCCCAGGCGCTCATAGAAACCCTGCAGGTCGGGATGGCAGAACAGCCAGGTCCGCCGATCGCGGCATGCCGTGT
>DQAA01000265.1 GCA_003523465.1 Pseudomonas sp. | reverse complement strand
GCCGACAGCTGCGTACCGGCGGACTGGCTGCTGTGCCAGCTGGGCTTTGCCGCCGATGCGGTGAACGGCACGGTGCATATCGAGCAATGGCAGGCCGAGCACGACCAGGCACTGCGCGAGCGCTACCTGGGGCATTACCAGATGCGCGAGGGGCATCGGCACATTCATGGGGCCAACCTGGGCGTCTGCGCCCGGGCTTATCAACGGGTCGGCGGGTTCCAGCCACTGGCGCTGAACGAGGATGTGCAACTGATCCAGGACCTCCAGGCCTGCGGCGCGACTATCGTGTGGACGGCGCTGAACAGCGTGTCGACCAGCAGCCGCATGGATAGCCGGGCCCGGGGCGGGTTCGGCGATTACTTGCGGTCATTGATGCTCTGAAGGCCCGGTGGCAGCGCTGCGGGATTGATGAATGCAGCTCATGAACCCTTGCTGATTTACCCGTCTAGTCCAGGTTCGAGTGCTCGCTTACTGTTTCCCCACGTCAACGTCGGGAGATCGAAATGCACAAGCGCACACTCGGAAACAGCTCGCTCGAAGTGTCAGCCCTGGGCCTGGGCTGCATGGGCCTGAGCCACGGCTACGGCCCGGCGACGGACACACAGCAGGCGATCGACCTGATCCGCTCGGCGGTTGACCGGGGTGTCACCTTCTTCGACACCGCCGAGGTCTACGGCCCCTACCTCAACGAGCAGGTGGTGGGTGAAGCGTTGGCGCCGGTCCGCGACCAAGTGGTGATCGCCACCAAGTTCGGCTTTACCTTCGGTGCCGACAACAAGCAGCAGATCCTCAACAGCCGCCCCGAGCACATCCGGCTCGCCGTGGAGGGGGCGCTGCGCCGCCTGAAGACCGATTTCATCGACTTGCTCTACCAGCACCGGGTCGATCCCGACGTGCCGATCGAGGAGGTCGCCGGCACCGTGAAGGCGCTGATCGATGAGGGCAAGGTCAAGCACTTCGGCCTGTCGGAGGCCGGTGCCCAGACCATTCGCCGTGCCCATGCGGTACAGCCGGTCACGGCCCTGCAAAGCGAATACTCCTTGTGGTGGCGCGAGCCGGAGCGGGAGATTCTGCCAACGCTCTGGGAGCTGGGGATCGGCCTGGTGCCGTTCAGTCCGCTGGGCAAGGGTTTCCTCACTGGCACCGTGTCGGCCCAGGCCACCTATGGCAGCGATGATTTTCGCAGCATCGTGCCCCGTTTCAGCCCTTCGGCGCTGCAGGCAAACCAGGGCCTGGTGGCGCTGATCAAGCAGATTGCCGCCCAGAAACAGGCGACCCCGGCGCAGATCGCGCTGGCCTGGCTGCTCGCCCAGGCGCCGTGGATCGTGCCGATTCCCGGAACGACCAAATTGCATCGCCTGGAAGAAAACCTCGGCGGCGCAGCTATCACCCTCGACCCCAGCGAACTCCAGGCCATCGATACCGCACTGGCGGACATGCACATCGAAGGCGAGCGCTATCCCGAAGCCCTCAGGGCGCGGGTCGGGCGATGAACGACGATCGCCATCCGCCCCTTTCATTGCCCAGGAGTTTCCCGTGAACACCATCTTCTTCAAAGCCACCTTCATGTCGGCCCTGGTCGGGCTCTCGGCTGGCGAAGCCTTGGCCGCCGACTACAAAAAGAATCCGTTCACCCTGGCATACGACGGCGCCATCACCCGTAACGAACCGGGCAAGGTCAACATCCACCCGGTGAACTACAGGCTCAATGGCCTGGACATCGCCGCCAACGTCTACACCCCGGCCAATTACGAGGCCGGCAAGACCTACCCGACGGTGGTGGTCGCCCATCCGAACGGTGGCGTGAAAGAGCAGGTTGCCGGGTTGTATGCCCAGCGCCTGGCCGAACAGGGCTACATCACCATTACCGCCGATGCGGCGTACCAGGGCGCCAGCGGTGGTCAGCCGCGCAGCATCGACAAACCGGCCTACCGCATCGAAGACATCCACGGCATGGCCGATTTCATCAGCCAGTTCGCCGGTGTCGATGCCAAGCGCCTGGGCCTGCTCGGTATCTGCGGCGGCGGGGGCTACTCCCTGGCCGCGGCGCAAACCGACAAGCGCTTCAAGTCCCTGGCGACGGTCAGCATGTTCAACTCGGGCCGTGTGCGCCGCAACGGCTACAACGACTCGCAACTGGACAGCATCCAGCAACGCCTGCAACAGGCATCGGCAGCCCGTGCCCAGGAAGCGGCCGGTGGCGCGGTGCTGTATTCCGGTGATGCCAACCTCACCGACGAGCAGATCGCCAAGCTGCCGTTCGAACTCTATCGCCAGGGTTACGAGTACTACTGGAAGACCCACGCCCATCCCAACTCGACCTTCAAATACACCACCAGCAGCCTGCTGGACCTGATGCGTTTCGACGCCACCGCACAGATCGAGCTGATCGACCAACCGTTGCTGATGATCGCGGGGAGCAAGGCCGACAGCCTGTACATGACCCAGGATGCTTTCCCCAAGGCCACCGGTACCCAGGACAAGGAGCTGTTCATTATCGACGGCGCCAGCCATATCGAAACCTACTGGGTCCCGCGTTATGTCGACGGGGCAATCGGCAAGCTGACCGCGTTCTACGCCAGAACCCTTTGACAAGTGCCTCGCCCGCCCGTGGACAAACCTGCTTACATGGAATAATCACGCGTTTTCCATGAGAGGCCCCCATCGATGTCCCGCGCCAACCTCAACGATCTGCAAGCCTTCGTGGTCATTACCCGCGAAGGCAGCTTCACCCGTGCGGCGGCACAGCTGGGCGTCTCGCAGTCGGCGCTGAGCCACACCATGCGGGCCCTGGAAACCCGCCTCGGCGTGCGCCTGCTGACCCGCACTACCCGCAGCGTGTCGCCGACCGAGGCGGGCCAGCGCCTGTATCAGTCCATGGCGCCACGTTTCGACGAGATCGAGCTGGAGCTGGCTGCCGTCAGCGAGTTTCGCGACACCCCGGCGGGCAGCGTGCGGATCTCCGCCTCCGAACATGCGGCGAACAACATTCTCTGGCCCAAGCTGCTGAAGGTGCTGCCCGACTACCCGGACATCAAGGTCGAAATCACCGTCGACTACGCGCTCTCCGACATCGTCGCGCAGCGCTATGACGCGGGTGTACGGCTGGGCGACCAGGTGGCCAAGGACATGATCGCCGTGCCGATCGGCCCGTCCTTGCGCATGGCAGTGGTGGGCTCGCCGGGGTACTTCGGAGAACGACCGCGTCCTCGCGAACCGAGGGATCTGGCGGGCCACAACTGCATCAACCTGCGCCTGCCCACGCACGGAAGCCTGCTGCAATGGGACTTCGAAAAAGACGGGTACGAGCTCAAGGCACGGGTCGAGGGGCAATGGACCTTCAACAGCAGCGTGCCCATCCTGCGTGCGGCGGTGGCGGGATGTGGACTGGGGTTTCTGCCTGAAGACATGGTGGCCAGGGAACTGGCCGACGGCAGCCTGCTGCGAGTGCTGGAGGACTGGTGCCAGCCCTTTGCCGGCTACCACCTGTACTACCCGAATCGCCGCGAGCAGTCGTCGGCGTTCGGGGTTGTGGTCGATGCGCTGCGTTATCGTGCCGGGAACGGTGATCATTAGCGGCGCGATCTAGAGCGTCCGAACCGTCGCGAGAGACTGCGCTAACGGTCCCGACATGGAAGGGCAGTTACCGCTCTGCGGTCCTTCACGGCATGGGTGTCTACGCATTTTTTGCGTTGTGCTGGTACTGATGCTGCGGGCTTATCCAGTCGCGGAGGCGCCCCCGCCGGCGCTTTCCGCCTTTACGGCGGGTCCATTTTGTCTTGGCAAAAATGGACGAAAACCGCCTGCTCCTGCATCCGGCCCTACGCTACGCTCCGGGTCCCCTCTCTCCGGTGCCTTACAGGGGCAACGCGGCCTACGATTTGCTGCGCAAATCTACACCTCGCGTCTTCGGCTTTCGCCGAAGGGTGCTGCGCACCTGCCCCTTCCAGTCACCTCCGCTCGGCCTCCTGACGTCGCGAGTTACGGGTGGCGCCGGCATTGACGCATCTTCGAAATCAAAGCCCGCGCCGACAGTTTGGAGGTCTTTGAGTAAGCTTCTCGTCTTCGCTCTTGCTGGCTTTTGCTCTTGGTGCACGTCAGTTCAGACACCACGAATCGCGACGTCAGGAGGCCGAGTGGAGGGACCTGTAGGGGCCAGGTGCGTAGCACCCTTCGGCATCAGCCGAAGACGCGAGATGAAGATTTGCGCAGCAAATCGTAGGCCGCGATGGCCCCGAAAGGTCCCGGAGGGAGGGAACCCGGAGCGAAGCGCAGGGCCGGATGCAGGAGCCAGCGGTTTTCGTCCATTTTGCCAAGACAAAATGGACCCGCCGTGAAGGCGGAAGGGGCCGGTCGCCGCGGCACATCGAAAGGATAATCTCGCGACACCAAAGTCCCCATCAGCCCTCACGCCCCTAGGAAGCCTTGCGCGAGGCCTTCTTCTTCGGCGCAGGCTTGGGTTTGCCTCCGAGGCTGCGCTTGAGCAACTCGGTCAGGTCGATGATGTCCGCGCCCTTGCCACCCTCGCCCTGCTCGCCCTCTTCCACCACGGCGATCTTGCCCTTGGCCGCCTTCTCTTCCACCAGTTCCATGATGGTCTGGCGAAATACATTCTGGTAATCCCCAGGCGTCCAGCTGCCGCTCATGTCCTTGACCAAGCGCTTGGCCATGTCCAGCTCGGCCTTGCTGACTTTGGCGGTAGTCACGCTGCTGTCCAGCTCCAGACTGTCCAAATCCTTCACCTCGTCCGGCCAGCGCAGGGTAATCAGCACCAGCGCCTCTTCCAGCGGCCGTACCAGCGCGAGGTGCTGCTGGGTGTGCAGCACCACCGTGGCGAGGGCGACCTTGCCGGTGCTTTCGAGGGTTTCGCGAAGCAGCGCGTAGACCTTGCCACCACGCTTGTCCGGCGCCAGGTAGTACGGCGTGTCGAACTGCTGCAAGGGAATCTCCCCGGCATCGACGAAGGAAAAGATATCGATGGTCTGGGTCGCCTCGGGCCGGGCCTTGCGGATCTCGTCCTCGCTGATCACCACGTAGCGACCCTTCTCGACTTCCACACCCTTGACGATGTTTTCCTTGGTGACGTCCTTGCCGGTGACCTTGTTGATCCGCTTGTAGCCCACCGGGTCCATGCTGCGCTGGTCGAGCCAGTCGAAGTCGATGCGCTGGCTGCTGACCGCGGTGGTCAGGGCGACGGGGATATGCACCAGGCCAAAGCTGATCGCACCCTTCCAGATTGCACGGGGCATGGCGGACTCCTAGGGGCGGGGAATTTGCAGGAGGTGGTAACGCAAGGCGCCGCAACGTTCACAGCATTCGCAGTCGACCAGGTCGCTGTCACCGTTCGGCATCGACCGCCACTGGCAGCCTCGCAACAGGCAGATAAGGGTCATGGGGCACCTCCTGGCAGTCACTGAAGAAAGTGCCCGCCGATTCGGGCGCTTTCCCTAGTGACTGCCAGGAAGCACGGAAGGTTTGATCGAAATGGCGGTCGGGCCGATCAGTTGTCGCTGTCCTTGCTCGGCGCCAGTTGCGCGGCCGGGTTTTGCGTCGATTGCGGCTGCTGCATCTGCAGCGACGGCTTGCTCGGGTCGGAGTCCTTGCCGGGGTGGTTGGAGTTGTCGAAACATCCGCCCAGCACCAGCAGGCCGGAGACCAGGAGCAACGCCGCGCCCTTGTTCATGAGTGCTTTCATGAGTGCGTCCTCCACAAACGCAAACGGCGCATCGAAGCAGGGCTTGGATGCGCCAGACGGACGGGGCACAGGTCATGCCCCGCCGGTTACTTCGCTGCTATGGATCAGGAGTGGATCAGGACTGCAGATCAGGAGCGACCGCCTTTGCGGCCGGTGTCCTGAGGTTTTTTCTGGTCCTGGTTCATGCCGCCCGAATGTTGCCCGCCCTTGCGGCCGGCTTCGGAGGCTTTTTCCCGGTCATTGGCAAAGTTGCCAGGGTTGCCACCTTGCTTGGAGCCAGTGCGGTTTTCATTGTTAGCCATGATCTTTCACCTCATAGAACACGAAGGGTGCACGACGTTTGCCGTACATGACTTGGGAGTCCATGAAAGTGCAAGGATTCGCTTTGATTCGGTGCGGCCGGACGGGTGGCGGGAAATAGCGGGAGGGGGTTGTTTGGGGTGCAAGAAATCGCTGCGGCGGGAGGAGATCGCGGGGCCCATGCCTGGCGCCCCGCGAGGATGTCACTGGTGACCGTGGTCGTGATGCATCTCGTGCTTGCCGCCGGTGAGCGAACGAACCGGCGCCTTGATCTCGAGGTTTTCCTTGTTGCCCTTGGCGTCCTGGATGACCAGGGTCAGCGGCACTTCCTCGCCTTCCTTCAGCTGGCGCACCAGCCCCATCAGCATGACGTGATAGCCATTGGCGTCGAGCACCACCGCCTTGCCGGCCGGCAGGTCGAGGGCGTCTACCGGGCCCATGCTCATGACGTCGTCCTTCATCTGCATCTGGTGGATATGCACCGTCTTCGCCACCGGCGACTGTACTTCGACCAGCCTGGCGTCGGTATCGGAGGTGAGGGTCATGAAGGCACCGGAGGCCTGCTGGTTGGCCACGGTGGCGCGGGCCCAGGCATTTTCCACGGTGGTTTGCGCCAGCGCCGGCAGAGCGGCGCCACACAGGGCCAGAACGGCCAGGGACTTGCGAATCGACAACATCAGCAGATCTCCATCAGGGTCAACAGGTCTTCGGCGCACTCTTTCGCGGTCAGCGAATGGGACAGGCCCAGGTACAGGCGGCCGCGGGAGTCGAAGACGAAACTGGTGGACGTGTGCGACACGGTGTAGCTGTCACCCAGCGGCACCTTCTCGTAGAACACGCCGAATTCCTTGGCGGTGGCGGCGATCTGCTCCGGCGTGCCGGACAGCGCGGTGAAGGTCGGGTCGAAGGCCTTCACGTAGTCGTCCAGCACCTGCGGGGTATCGCGCTCGGGATCGAGGGTGATGAACACGACCTTGAGGAAGTCGCCATCGCGGCCCATCAGTTTCTTGATCTGTACCGCGCGGGCCAAGGTGGTCGGGCAGATTGCCGGGCACTGGGTGAAGCCGAAGAAGACCATCGGCATCGAGCCGTAGAAGCTCGACAGTGCGTAGGTGTCGCCGTGGACGTCCTGGAGTTTGAAGGAGCGGCCGAGGATCTTGTTGCTCAGGTCCTTACCGTACTTGAAATCGAGTTTCTGCGAACCCGTGCAGCCGGTAAGGGCGCCCAGGCCCAGCAGGCTGAGCCCGGCGACAACGTCGCGCCGGGTCAATAGATCGTTCATGTAACCATCCTTTCGGGAAGGTGCACGCTTCAGCATCGAAGCTGTTCATTTCATGGTTTTTGCGAGGCGGCATTTTGTCATGCAAGGGAGGGACGGGCCAGCGCAGGGCGCCCGAAGGGTGCGGCGTGGTGTCGCAGCGGTTGCCATGAAAGCGTAACAAGGCGTGAGCGGCATCTCGTGCGAGTTCGTGGGAGAGCCTGTAAAAACGCCACGATTCCTGCCTATTCTCAAACACACTCCACCACGCCAGACCACCCACCATGCACCGTCTCGTTCCCCTGGCCCTGGCCTTGTTGCTGACCGCCACCAGCCAGGCTGCCGAACCCTGGCACCTGGCCCATGAGGAAGCCGGCATCCAGGTCTACCTCAGCGATGTCCCCGGCTCGAAGTACCAGAGCTTTCGCGGCGTCACCACGATCAAGGCCGACGTCCGAACCCTCGGCGACCTCCAGGAAAATCTCCGGGTCGCCTGCAAATGGCTATATGCCTGCGCCGACATGCGCCTGCTGGAGGTGGAAGGCGCCGACACCTGGGTCTACCTCACCACCGCCCTGCCCTGGCCCGCCGGCACCCGCGACATGGTGCTCAAGGTGCATACCGAACGCAGCGACGACGGCACCCTGACCCGCGAACTCAGCGCC
>DQAA01000232.1 GCA_003523465.1 Pseudomonas sp. | reverse complement strand
TGGCGCTGTTCGCCCTGGCCACGGAAACCCGCGGCGAATCGGTGGCCGAAGGCTTCAAGCACGTGGTCTATCTGTACTCCGCCACCTGCATCGCCATCGGCTGCGTGCTGGTGCTGCTCAAGGACCCCAAGTCCATGGAAGACACCCAGCCGGTGGAGCAGGGCAAGTTCAACCTGCTCAGCGACCTGGCGACCCTGGTGAAAATCCCCGAACTGTGGCTGGTGACCGCCATCGTGTTCTGCGGCTACCACATCTTCTGGGCCACCTACAGCTTCTCCGACTACCTGCAGGGCAGCGGCATGACCGCGGTCATGGCCGGCACCATCACCACCATCAAGCTGTGGATGCGTCCCATCGGCGGCATCGGCGGCGGCTGGCTCGGTGACAAGTTCAGCAATGTCTCGGTGCTGATCGTCGCGCTGCTGCTGGCGACCCTGGGCATCTTCGGCCTGATCGTCTTCCCAGGGCTGAACAGCCTCGGCCTGCTGATCGCCACGGTGATCTTCATCGGCCTGATGACCTACGCCATCCGCGGCCTGTACTGGGCGATCCTGGACACCTGCGCGATTCCGCTGCGCATCACCGGCCTGGCCATCGGCATCGTCTCGGTGGTGGGCTACCTGCCGGACACCTTCATCCCGCTGATCAACGGCTACCTCACCGAGCACTACCCGGGCGCCTTCGGCTACCAGCTGTACTTCGGCTACATCGGCGCCGTGGGCCTGGTGGGCACGCTGGCCGCGGTGGTCTTGCGCGGTCGGGTCAAACGCAAGCAACTCCTTCAGAACACTGGTGCCTGAGATGAAAATCGTCGCTCTCGAAACCCATATCGTCGCCGTACCGCCACCCTATATCGGCGGCATGTACTGGCTGTTCGTCAAACTGCGCACCGCCTGCGGCATCGAAGGCGTCGGCGAGATCTACGCCGCTACCTTCGGCCCCAAGGCCATGCTGCCGATCATCGAGGACGTGTTCGAGCGCTACCTGCTCGACCAGGACCCGCACCATATCGAGCGGTTCTTCCGCCAGGCCTATTCCAGCGGTTTCACCCAGCGTCCCGACCTGACCATGATGGGCGTGGTCAGCGGCCTGGAGATGGCCTGCTGGGACATCATCGGCAAGGCGGCGAACAAGCCGGTCTACGAGCTGCTCGGCGGCAAGGTCCACGAGCGCCTGCGTTCCTACACCTACCTGTACCCGCTCAATAGCAAGGGCGAGTACGACTACGACGATCCGGACCTGGCCGCCGAATGCGCGGTGCAGAACATGAACAAGGGCTTCACCGCCCTCAAGTTCGACCCGGCCGGGCCGTACACCGCCTATTCCGGGCACCAGATCTCCCTGGAAGTGCTGGACCGTTGCGAAACCTTCTGCCGCAGGATCCGCGAGGCGGTGGGCAACAAGTGCGACCTGCTGTTCGGCACCCACGGGCAGATGGTGCCGTCCTCGGCGATCCGACTGGCCAAGCGCCTGGAAAAATACGACCCGCTGTGGTTCGAAGAGCCGATCCCGCCGGGGCAGGAAGACGCCATGGCCCAGGTGGCCGGCAAGACCAGCATCCCTATCGCCACCNNNNGCGGGGCGTCGATCCTGCAGATGAACGTGGCGCGCTGCGGTGGCCTGCTGGAAGCGAAGAAAATCGCCAGCCTGGCCGAGGTGTATTACGCGCAGATCGCCCCGCACCTCTACAACGGCCCGGTCGGCGCGGCGGCGAGCTTCCAGCTGGCGGCCTGCACGCCGAACTTCCTGATTCAGGAAAGCATCGAGACCTGGGGTGGCTTCCACGCCGAGGTGCTGAAGAAGCCGCTGCAATGGGAAGACGGCTACATCATCCCGTCCAGCGAGCCGGGCCTGGGTGTCGAGCTGAACATGGACGTGGTGCGCAAGCACAGCCCGTACACCGGCCAGCGCCTGCATTTGCAGATGGCCGCCAACCCGGTGGACGTGCGCGACACCTCGCCAGCCAAGGGCTGACCTTTTTCCGCCCGGCAACGGGCGGTGTTTTTCCCGACTTACGCGGTAACTTGCATGACTTACGACTACATCATCGCCGGCGCGGGTGCTGCCGGTTGCGTCCTCGCCAACCGTCTTTCGGCCTCGGGCGAGCACTCGGTCCTGCTGCTGGAAGCGGGCGGCAAGGACGACTCGTTCTGGTTCAGGATCCCGGTCGGCTTCGCCAAGATGTACTACAACCCGACCTTCAACTGGATGTACTACAGCCAGCCGCAGAAGCAGCTCGCCGGCCGCGCCCTGTATGCCCCGCGGGGCAAGGTGCAGGGCGGTTCCGGCTCGATCAACGCGATGATCTACGTGCGTGGCCAGGCCCATGACTTCGACGACTGGGCGGCCAACGGCAACGATGGCTGGGGCTTCAAGGACGTGCTGCCGTATTTCCGCAAGCTGGAGAACCACCCGCTGGGCGACAGCGAGTACCACGGCGGCAGCGGCCCGATCAGCATCACCCCGATGAAGGGCCAGACCCACCCGATCTGCGATGTCTTCCTCAAGGGCTGCGAAGAGCTGGGCTACCCGCGCAGCGACGACTTCAACGGGCCGCGTTTCGAAGGCGCGGGCATCTACGACGTCAACACACGCAACGGCCAGCGCTGCTCCAGCAGCTTCGCCCACCTGCACCCGGCCCTGGGCCGGAGCAATCTCAAGGTCGAGCACCATGTGCTGGTGGACCGGGTGCTGTTCGAAGGGCAACGGGCGACGGGTGTGCTGGTCAGCCAGAACGGGGTCAACCGCACCTTTACCGCGCGCAAGGAAGTCATCCTCTGTGCCGGCGCGGTGGACACGCCGAAGATCCTGCAACTCTCCGGCGTCGCCGACCGCGCGCTGCTGGACAAGCATGGCATCGCCCAGGTCAGGCAACTGCCGGCGGTAGGGCAGAACCTGCAGGACCACCTGTGCGTCAGCTACTACTACAAGGCCAATGTGCCGACCCTGAACGACCAGCTCAGCTCGCTGCTCGGCCAGCTCAAGCTGGGCATCCAGTACCTGCTGACGCGCAAGGGCGCCCTGGCCATGAGCGTCAACCAGGCGGGTGGTTTCTTCCGCGGCGAGGAGGGCGAGCAGAACCCCAACCTGCAGCTGTACTTCAACCCGCTGTCGTACCAGATCCCCAAGAACAACAAGGCCAGCCTCAAGCCCGAGCCGTATTCCGGCTTCCTGCTGTGCTTCAACCCGTGCCGGCCGACCAGCCGCGGGCATGTCGAGATCGCTTCGGCCAACCCCCGTGATGCGGCGCTGATCGACCCGAACTACCTGAGCACCGAAAAGGACATCGACGAAGCCATCCAGGGTAGCCGCCTGATGCGCCGGATCATGCAGGCCCCGGCGCTCAAGGGCATCACCGTGGACGAAGTGCTGCCGGGGCCGGCAGTGGAGAGCGACGAGCAGATGCTCGCCTACTTCCGCGAGAACTGCGGGTCGATCTATCACCTGTGCGGCACCTGCGCCATGGGTGCGGACGAGCGGACCTCGGTGGTCGACAAGCGCCTCAAGGTGCATGGCCTGGACGGGCTGCGGGTGGTGGACGCGTCGATCTTCCCCAACGTGACCTCAGGCAACACCCACGCGGCGGTATTGATGGTGGCGGAGAAAGGGGCGGACCTGATCCTGGCGGATGCCTGATTTCCGGGCTCGCCAGCGTCATGCCAGGAGCGGTGTCAGCGATGCCGCTCCTCCACCGTCCCACACTGGGTGACACATTCTGTATAAACTCCAGGCTCATCCCAAGCGTCATCCTGGAGTTCCCCGTTTGTCCCGCAATAACCTCCCGCTCGTCCTGCTTCCCGGCCTGCTCAACGACCACCGCCTGTGGACCCACGCCCGGGCCACCTTCGAGTCCAGCCGCGAAATTCTCATCCCCGACCTCAGCCAGCACGATTCCATCGTCGCCATGGCCGAGCACGTGCTGGAGCAGGCCCCGCCCCGGTTCGCCCTGGCGGCGTTGTCCATGGGTGGCTATGTCGCGTTCGAGATCCTTCGTCGCGCGCCTGAACGAGTGATGCGCCTGGCCCTGCTCGACACCATGGCCCGCCCCGACGAGCCCAACCGTGCCAG
>DQAA01000078.1 GCA_003523465.1 Pseudomonas sp. | reverse complement strand
GGGTTCACCCGCGATGAGGCCCTTGAGGTCAGCACCTCCTATTGCCCACCCGCTTTGCGCTATAATCCCGCCCTTTCGCCGCCGCCCGCCCACGAGGCCGGGGCGCATTTTTACCGAATGAAGAGGCTAGTCCCTTGGCATTGACGATTCTTGGCCTGTCCGGCGCCCTTAGCCATGATCCTTCCGCGGCCCTGTACATCGACGGCAAGCTGATCGCCGCCGCCGAAGAAGAGCGCTTCGTGCGCGATAAACATGCAAAGAACCGCATGCCCTACGAATCGGCGAAGTTCTGCCTGGAACAGGCCGGCATCAAGCCGTCCGACGTCGATGTAGTCGCGATTCCGTTCGCTCCCATCAGCCTGTTCGGCGAAGCCCGCTGGCACTACGCCAAGCGCTACTGGTACGCCCCGGACCGCGCCCTCGACGCGATTCTGATGGGCAATCGTCGCTACAAGCGCTACCGCAAGAAGATCGTCTGGTGCCTGGAGCAACTGGGCTTCGATCCGAAGAAGATCAAGATCGAACCGGTCGAGCACCACCTGGCCCACGCCTCCAGCGCCTACCACTGCTCCGGCTTCAAGGAGAAGACCGCGATCCTCGGGATCGACGGCAAGGGCGAGTACGCCACGACCTTTTTCGGCTACGGCGAGAATGGCAAGATCCACAAGATCAAGGAATTCTTCGACCCGGACTCCCTGGGCGGCCTGTACGGCGCGATCACCGAGTTCCTCGGCTTCGAGATGCTCGACGGCGAGTTCAAGGTCATGGGCATGGCGCCGTACGGCGATGCCAGCAAGTACGACTTCTCCCGCCTGGCCAGCTTCGAGAACGGCGAACTGGTGATCAACACCGAGTACGCCAACGTCATCGGCCTGCGCCGCTATAAAGAGAAGGGCAAGGGCTTCTACTTCTCGCCGAAACTGATCGAGTGGCTGGGTCCGAAGCGCGAAGGCGATATCGCCGACGAGCCGTACATCCACTACGCCGCCAGCATGCAGGCGCTGTTCGAGAAGCTGGCGCTGCAGATGATCGACCACTACCTGGGCGACGTCCTCAAGGAAACCGGCAAGCTGGCCTTCGCCGGCGGCTGCGCGCTGAACGTCAAGCTGAACCAGAAGATCATCGCCCGTCCGGACGTGACCGAACTGTTCGTCCAGCCGGCCTCCGGCGACGCCGGTACCGCAGTCGGCGCTGCCGCCTACGTGTCCCACGCCCGTGGCGTGCCGGTCGAGAAGATGGAACACGTCTACCTCGGCCCTGCCTACTCCAACGAAGACGTCATCGCCGCCTGCGCCCGTCATGCGAGCAAGCCTGCCTGGCGCAAGATCGACGACATGCCACAGCGCATCGCCCAGATCATGGTCGACGGCAATCCGGTGGCCTGGTTCCAGGGCCGCATGGAGTTCGGCCCGCGCGCCCTCGGCGGTCGTTCCATCATCGGCTGCCCGAGCGTGCCGGGTGTGGCCAACCGTATCAACGAACAGATCAAGTTCCGCGAGCGCTGGAGGCCTTTCTGCCCGTCCATGCTGGACACCGTCGGCCCGCAGATGATCAAGGTCGATCACCCGGCGCCGTTCATGACCTTCACCTTCGAAGTGGCGGAAGAGTGGAAGACCCGCGTGCCGGAAGTCGTCCACGAAGACGGCACTTCCCGCGCCCAGGTGCTCAAGCGCGAGTACAACCCGCGCTACTACGACATGATGAAGGCCCTGGAAGGCCTGACCGGCAACGGCGTGTCGCTGAACACCTCGCTGAACCGCCGTGGCGAGCCGATGATCTGCTCGCCGACCGACGCGCTGAACATGTTCTTCGGGTCAGACCTGCAGTACCTGATCATGGAAGACATTCTGGTGGTCAAGGACGGCGCGAAAGCTTATGACACGCTCGACTGACAAGCGCGTCCTGCAGTTCTGCCACGGCTATGACGGGCCTTTCCTCGATTGCGCCCGTCAGTACGCCAGCCTGTTCGCCGGCAGCGGCTACAAGGTCACCACGGTATTTCTCACCGGCAAGGCCGACCCTCGGGTCGCCGAAGGCTGTGCCAGTGATGAAGTGCTGTTTCTCGAATTCAGCTCCAGCGCCATTCGTGGCCTGAAGCTGGGTGCGATTCGCGCGCTGCGCAAGATTGCCGCGGCGCGGGATTTCAGTTTCTGCATCGCCCACCGTTTCAAGCCCGTCTATATCACCCTGCTGGCCACGCGCTTGCCGGTGATCGGCGTGCACCACGCGTTTGGCGACTACAAACGCGGCAGCCGCCAGTTCTTCGCCAATTTCTTCAGCAAGCGCCTGAGCCTGCTCGGGGTGTCCGACGCGGTGCGCGACGACATGCGCCGTAGCCTGAAGAAGTGGCCGGCCGAACGTATCCAGACCCTCTACAACCGCGTCGATATCGAGGCGCTGCAAAGCCGCCTGGTACCCGCCGCCGAAGCCCGTGAGGCGCTGAAGCTGGATGCCGGGGCGTGGATCGTCGGCAACGTCGGTCGCCTGCACCCGGACAAGGACCAGGCCACCCTCTTGCGCGGCTTTGCCCAGGCCCTGCCGGCGC
>DQAA01000646.1:2414-2790 GCA_003523465.1 Pseudomonas sp. | reverse complement strand
CATGCCGATGGACTGGGCGTCCTTGGCGGCCTGGGCGAAGGCGGCGATGACGTCCTGGATGTCGTCGCGGGTCATGCCGTGGATGACCACCTCGCCGTCCTTGAGCTTCTCGCTCGGGCCGTAGCCCGGCACGCTGGCGTCCGGCTCGGTGCCCACGCGGCGTACGGAACCGACATGCCACAGCTGCGGCACGATGCGCCCGCCTTCGGCATGGACGGCCTCGACCACTTTCTTCCAGCCGGCCAGGGCGTCTTCACCGTAGAAGCGTGGGACGTTGGGGTAGCCGTTGGCCGCCTTGTGCCCGACCGTGGTGCCCTCGGTGATGATCAGGCCGACACCGGCTGCGGCGCGGCGACGGTAGTAATCGACCACCTTG
>DQAA01000646.1:0-2381 GCA_003523465.1 Pseudomonas sp. | reverse complement strand
CAGGGCGCCCAGTTGGAAAGGCGTGAACAGTGCGGTGGCGGACATGTGGCGCTCCTCGGGATGAAAGGCGCCTGAGCATAGGATGGGTGGTCGGGAGGGACGAGTACTATTGATTCGAGTGATTTAAGGGCATGGGCCTTGTGTTGTTCTTTCGGGCCCTATCGCCGGCANNCCGGCTCCCACAAGGTTCAGCGGCGCACGCGCATACCTGTGGGAGCCGGCGTTGCCGGCGATGAGGCCCGAAAGGCCAGCAAAGAAATCAGGCCAGCGCCTTCTCGATCGCCTGCACCACCGCCGGATCATCCGGCGCCGTGCGTGGCGAGAACCGCGCCAGCACCCGTCCATCCTTGCCCACCAGGAACTTCTCGAAATTCCAGGTGATATCTCCCGGAAACTCCGCGCCTTCACCGGCCAGCAAGCGATACAGCGGATGCCGATGCGCGCCGTTGACCTCAAGCTTGCCCCCCAGCGGGAAGCTCACCCCGTAGTTGAGGCTGCAGAACGTGGCGATCTCCGCCTCGCTGCCCGGCTCCTGGCCGGCGAATTGGTTGCACGGCAGGCCCAGCACACTGAAACCCTTGCCCTTGTACTGCTGATAGAGATTTTCCAGCGCCGCGTACTGCGGCGTCAGGCCGCATTTGGAGGCGACATTGACCACCAGCACCACCTGGCCCTTGAACGGTGCCAGCGACAGTTCCTGGCCGTCCAGCGCTTGCAGTTTCAGGTCGTGAAATGCACTCATGACGTACTCCCCTCTACGACGGATCCCGGTTTTCCGGCGGCCGACCACGAACGCGGCCCACTAAAAAGGCGCCTGGCCTGCCGCATGCGCCCTTGCGGGACTGCACGACGGAAGGACAAGGCGCCTTCGCGACTCTCTGAGCTTAGCGCAGAAAATCAGTGGTGATGGCCACCTTCGCCATGGACGTGGCCATGGGCGATTTCTTCTTCGCTGGCGTCACGGACTTCAACGACCTTGACCTTGAAGTTCAGGCGCTGGCCAGCCAGTGGGTGGTTGCCGTCGACGGTGACGTCGTCGCCGTCCAGGTCACGGATGGTGACGATCTGCATCTGGCCGTCCGGCGCCGAAGCGTGGAACTGCATGCCGACTTCCAGTTGGTCGACGCCTTCGAACATGCTGCGGTTCAGGGTGCTGACCAGTTCGGCCAGGTATTCGCCGTAGGCGTCTTCCGGCTCGATGGTGACGTCCAGCTCTTCGCCGACGCCTTTGCCTTCGAGGGCTTTTTCCAGGCCCGGGATGATGTTGGCGGCGCCGTGCAGATACACCAGCGGCGCGCCGCCGGCGGAGCTGTCGATGACCTCACCGGCGTCGTTGGTCAGGGTATAGTCGATGGAGACAGCCTTGTTGGCGGCGATCAGCATGGGGCGAGACCTTTTGCATAAGAAGTATGAGCGGGCAAGTGTAACCAACACATCGGCCGAAAGCGAACGCACCCCGGACAAACGGGTCAGCCGTATCGAGGGTTTTCATCAGGACGAGGACGGCCATTGGGTGGTCGATCTGTCCTGTGGCCATACCCAGCATCTGCGCCACCAGCCGCCCTGGCAATCGCGCCCCTGGGTGCTCGATGCCGGCGAGCGCCAGCGCCGCATCGGCGAAGCTTTTGCCTGCGGCTGGTGCGCTCAGGGGCGGGATAACGATACNNCCCTTGGCAATTGACTCCACTTGCACCGCTCATTTCGAGAAGCTCGCATGCAGACTTTTTTCATCGCGCCGACCGACTTCGGCGTCGGCCTGACGTCCATCAGCCTGGGCCTGGTCCGTACCCTGGAGCGGGCCGGCCTGAAGGTCGGCTTCTTCAAGCCGATCGCCCAGCCGCATCCTGGCGACACCGGCCCGGAGCGCTCCACCGAACTGGTCTCGCGCACCCACGGTCTGAAGCCGCCGACACCCCTGAGCCTGGCCCATGTCGAGCGCATGCTCGGCGAAGGCCAGCTGGATGAACTGCTGGAAGAAATCATCACCCTCTACCAGCAAGCCTGCGTCGACAAGGACGTGCTGGTAGTCGAGGGCATGGTCCCGACCCGTCACGCCAGCTACGCCGCGCGGGTCAACCAGCACCTGGCCAAGAGCCTGGATGCCGAGGTGATCCTCGTCTCCGCCCCGGAAAACGACGTGCTCGCCGAACTCTCCGGCCGGGTCGAATTGCAGGCCCAGCTGTTCGGCGGCCCGCGCGATCCGAAAGTCCTCGGGGTGATCCTCAACAAGGTGCGCAGCGACGAGGGCATGNNCCGAGTTCGCCACCCGCCTGCGCGAGCACTCGCCGCTCCTGCGCAGTGGCGATTTCCGTCTGCTCGGTTGCATCCCCTTCCAGGCCGGCCTGAACGACCCACGCACCCGCGACGTCGCCGACCTGCTC
>DQAA01000032.1:304-2791 GCA_003523465.1 Pseudomonas sp. | reverse complement strand
GCCGAAGGCGCGACCCGGTTGCTGCGCGTGCCGCAGGCCACCCTGCTGGCGTTGCTCGACCGCCAGCCACAGTACTGGCGCGAGTTCGCCTTGCTGATGAGCCACAAACTGCGCCTGGCCTTCGTCGCCCTGGAACAGCAGAGCCTGATGGCTGCGGGGCCTCGGGTGGCTTTCCGCCTGCTGCAGATGGCCGCCGGTTATGGCGAGGTGGATGGGGCGAGGAGGGTGCTGCAGCTGTCCCAGGAGCAGTTGGCGCTGATGCTCTCGCTGTCGCGCCAGACCACCAACCAGATCCTCAAGAACCTGCAGCAGGAGGGCGCGGTGCGCTTGAGCTACGGCGAAATCGAGATCGTCGATAGCGCCAGGCTCCAACAGCTAGCCAAGGGCTAGTTCCTCTGCCACCGGCTGGCGATCCAGGCGGACCAGGGTCTCGATCATCGCCCGCGCTGCTGGCGACAGCCGATACCCGCTGCGGCTGACGATGCCGCAGCGGGCATTCAGGCTTTCCGGGTTCACCGGCAGGTTGCGCCAGTGCAGTTCCACCAGTTCGCCATTGGCGATCTCGTTGGCGAAGCCTTCTTCCGGGCCGATGCCGATGGCATTGCTGTCCAGCACCACCTTGAGCAGGGTCGGCAGGTGTTCGGTCTGCACCTGGGGCGAGAAGTCGGTCTTGCCGCTGAGATTGGCCAGCAGCTTGCGCGCGCCGGGAAGGATCTGCGGGGCGGCCAGGGGGTAGTCGAACAGGTCGTTGGTGGACAGGCTGTCCTTGCTCAGCAACGGGTGTCCGGCCCGGCAGAAGAACAGGCCGCGACGGGGCGCCAGGGGCTGGGTCTGGAAGTTCGGATCGGCTTCGAAATGGCGGATATCGGCGATGAAGAACTCCACTTCCTCGCGGTTCAGGGCGCGGCTGAGGTTTTCCCAGCTGTCCACGCGCAGGCGGGTCTGCACCTTGGGGTGGGCCTTGAGGAAGCTGGCCAGGGCACGGGGGACGAGATCGACGGCGGGGGCGGGCCCGGAGCCGAAATGCAGCTCGCCGGCATCCAGCTTGGTCATGCGCAGCACGTCGTGGCTCAGCTGGTTGGCGCCTTGCACCAGGCGCAGGGCGTGTTGCAGGACCATCTGGCCTTCGGGGGTGGGGCGCAGGTCCTTGTTGCCGCGATCGACGAGGATGCAGCCGAATTCCTGTTCCAGGCCCTGGATGCTGCGGCTGAAGGCGGGCTGGGTGATGCCCATGGCTTCGGCGGCGCGGACGAAGCTGCGGTGGTCGTTGAGCGCTATGAAGTAGCGCAGTTGGCGGAGATCCATGAACGTTACCGGCGGTGCATAAAGCCGGAGTTGTAAATGTAAGCGCTTATTTCGTCAAAGAATGAATTCTTGTCTGGTTAGCTCGTTAACGCATAAGAAAACGGGCGACGACGAGAGAGGGCCGTCGCCGCCCCAAGGGTCAGAGAATGCTGATCGGGTAGCTGATGATCAGGCGGTTCTCGTCGAAGGCGTTGGTGCTGTAGTCACGGCGCATGGTGGAGTTGCGCCATTTCATCGACAGGTTCTTGAAGGTGCCGGACTGGACCACGTAGGCCAGCTCCGATTCCCGGGCCCATTCCTTGCCGTCGTCGACGGTGGCGGTGTGCACGTTGTCGCCCTTGATGTAGCGGTTCATCAGGGTCAGGCCGGGCACGCCGAGGGCGGCGAAGTTGTAGTCGTGGCGCAGCTGCCAGGAGCGTTCCTTGGCGTTGTCGAAGCTGGAGTTGTAGCTGTCGTTGGCCAGGGTGCCGCCGCTGGTGCCGTTGACGCGCATCCACAGGTCATCGCCGCTGACTTTCTGCAGGCCGACATAGAAGGTGTTGCCGCCGTACTTGGCCGACAGCAGCGCGGAGGCGGTGCGGTTGTCGAGGTCGCCGGCGCGGGCCGAGCCGTCTTCCTTGCCGAGGAAGTAGCCGAGGTTGGCGCCCAGGGTCCAGTCACCCAGGGGCTGGCTGTGCAGCAGGTTGATGTACTGCTGGTTGTAGATGTCCTTCAACTGCGCGTTCCACAGGCCGATCATGGTGCGCTTTTCATTGAAGGTGAATTCGCCGCCGGCAAAGTTGAAGCGGTCGGAAGTGAACGCCGTTTTGCCGTTCATGAACATGTCTTCCATGCTCGCGTCGTTGCGCGGGCTGTTGCCGCGGAACTGACCGGCATAGAGGGTCAGGCCGTCGATTTCCTGGGAGGTGACCTGGCCGCCGCGGAAGGTTTGCGGCAGCGAGCGACCGTCGTCGGAACGCAGGATCGGCAGCACCGGCATCCATTCGCCGACCTTCACCTCGGTCTTCGACACCTTGGCTTTCAGGGCCACGCCGAGGCGGCCGAAATCGTCGGCGGGGCGGCCGTCGTCATGCACCGGCAGCAGGTGGGTACCGGCGGTGCCCTTGCCGCCATCGAGCTTGACCGAGTACAGGCCGAGCACGTCGACGCCGAAGCCGACGGTGCCTTGGGTGAAGCCGGACT
>DQAA01000032.1:0-260 GCA_003523465.1 Pseudomonas sp. | reverse complement strand
TTGCGCAGGTTGAGGTTGGCCTTGGCGTCTTCCATGAAACCGCTCTCGGCGGCCAGGGCGGGCAGGGCGCAGCTCATTGCGATAAAGCCGGGAAGCAGGTGTCGTGCTTTGTGCGGAGTGTTCTTCATCGATGTATCTCTTGTTTTTATGTAAGCCGAAACCATCTGCCGGGACTGAAAGGAGTCACGGGCCGGGTTGGGTCTTTGGGGGGTGTGCTTGGCGACAAGCGGCAGGGAGGATGGTGCTGTGAGCGGCGGGGG
>DQAA01000342.1 GCA_003523465.1 Pseudomonas sp. | reverse complement strand
GTTGTGGCTTCGGCCGCTGCAAGGCGCTGCCCAGCCGCTCCCACAAACGTTCGGCAGCCAGCGCGGCGCTGTGATGCTCCGGCGAGCTTTCGCACCACAGTTGGTAGTCGTCCCAATCGCTGTCGGTGGCGCTGCCGCTGTGCAGGTCCACCAGGCGCTGCAGCGCTTCGTCGATCAGGCCGGGCAGGGGACTGTCGAGTTCTTCGGCGCTCGGCATGGCTCAGTCCTCCACCAGGTCGAGGCGCCGTGCGCAATGGCGCAGGGCACGCATGATGTATTTGCTGATCATGCTCGGCGACACGTCCAGACGCTCGGCGATCGCCTGGTGCCCGAGCCCTTCGACGCGGTTGAGCAGCAGGGCGGTGCGGCAGTTTTCCGGGAGTTCTTCGAGGGCCAGGTGCAGGCGCTGCAATTGCTGGCGCAGCTCGAACAGGCGTTCGGGGCCGGGGCGTTGATCGAGGAGCTCGTCCTGCACGTCCAGCAGCGGCGTCTGGGTGCCCTGGCGCTTGCGGCTGCGGGCGAAGTCGATGATCAGGTTGCCGAGCACGCGCATCAGGAAGAAGCGCGGATTGAGGATGCTGTCGCTGCGCTGCTGCTGGCCGAGGCCGGCATAGCGCACGAAGGTGTCCTGGGTGAGATCCGCCGCCAGCTCGCGATCGCCCAGGCGGCGGTAGGCGATGTTCTGCAGGTCGCGGTGGTAAAGACGAAACAAGCGGTCCAGATCGTCAGCCAAGGCGAACCTCACGTGTCCGAATACCGGAAGGAGCCGGCGGGAAAGGGCGAAGAATATCGTTATTAGGAATCGTTCGCAAATCTGAGCATCTCTCACGGGGTTGTCGATTCGCAGCTGTGGCGTAATTGCTACGGCCCTCTACCCTGTGAGCGGAAACCTCTTTTGGAGTCGCATCATGAAACCAGCACTTCTTTTATCTTTGGCCCTGGCGTTCAGCGCTGGTAACCCGGCCCTGGCCAAGGACACCGTGACCACCGTCCCGGTGCAGTTCGCCAAGGGCGCTTCCAGTTCGGTGCTGAAGGGCCAGTTCAGTGGCTACGACAGCGTGCGCTACACCCTCGGGGCCAAGGCCGGGCAGAGCATGACGGTGCGGATCAAGGGCAGTCGCAATGCCAACTTCAATGTCTTCGCGCCTGGGGCTTCGACGGCCCTGGGTGGAGGGAGTGTCGGCAGTGACTGGAGTGCGGTACTGCCGGACTCGGGGGAGTACCGGGTGGAGGTGTACCAGATGCGGGCCTCGGCGCGGCGGGGGGAGAAGGTCGAGTACAGCATCGAGTTCGGGGTGAAGTGATCGGTTGGACGACGCGGGCCCAGCGATAGGCATAGGTCTACAGGCATAGGTATCTACATATCTTGAATAGAGGTGCAGAGTCCGCGTGGAGCTCTGGATATTTGTTCTCCTTTCAGTTCTGCGCCAGCATCGCCTGGGCCAATGCCGCCACATCGAGGATATGCCCGGGCTGCGCCCCATCCTCCAGCATCCAGCAAGCTGACAATCCTGCCCAGGCCAGGATCCATTGCAACAGCCGGCGTCGCTCCAGACCAGTAGCCCTGGTGACGATCTCCAGGCGCCGCTCAAATCGCTCAGGTCGCAGGGCCTCGGCTCCGGGATTGCAGAACAGATTGGCGTAGTCGAAACCGCGCTCGCCCCAAAGTCCCTTGGGATCGATGGCCAGCCAGCCTGATTCGCCGAAATCCAGGACATTGCCGTGGTGGATATCGCCATGCAGTACGACGAGGTCTGTCTGCGAGGCCAGCAGATCGCGGGCGCTGGCAGCGCTATGTTCAAACAGGCCGCCGAGGTTGCTCTCCAGCAGGCTGGCGAACCATGTCTGCAATGGGACCAGCGCCGGGGCAGCGATGCTGCGTGTTGCGTGCAGCCGTTGCACTACCGAGCAAAGGATGCTGGTGGCGGTGGGGTCGTCATGCTCGACTTTTTCCGCCAAAGTCGTTGACCCCATGGCCCGAGCCATGAGCAATGCTTCGCCCTCGTGAGCCAGTACCGGAGCCGCACCGTTGCCGTTCCACCAGGCCATCAGTGCGGCGCCTGCCTGCTCTTCAGCCGCACGGGAAATTTTCAGCATGGCCGGCTCGCCACGGTGGAGGACCGGGAGCAGGTGGCCATTGAGGGATGAGAAGGGTTCACCGTCGCGGATCAGGTGCCAGCGCGAGAGCCATGGCGTGAAGAGCAGGGCAGCGCAGTCCATTCGACGGACCTCCTCGATTACGATAGTGGTCTCACCACAGTCGCGAGTACGACAGTTAACGCCTCTCCCACTCCGTCGCCCGCTCGAACGCATACGCCGCCCGATAAATCTGCCCCTCGGCAAAATACCGACCAACCAGTTGCATCCCCACCGGCAACCCATCCCGACAAGCACAGGGAATCGACATCGCCGGATGCCCGGTGGCGTCGAAGCCGCAGGTGTTGCCCAGCATCTCGAAGGCCCGGTCCAGCACTTCCGGCAGCGGCGCATCGGCAGCCGGCAGGGGTGTCGCGCGCAGGGGCAGGGTCGGCATCAGCAGCAGGTCGTAGTCCTCGAACAGCCCGTCATAGGCCAGGCGCAGTTGCCGGGCAAGGTTCTGCGCCTTGCCGTAGTAGCGGCCTCCGTAGTTGCGGTTGACGTACTCGCCCAGCAACA
>DQAA01000347.1 GCA_003523465.1 Pseudomonas sp. | reverse complement strand
GGAGCGAGCTTGCTCGCGAAGGACCGCAAAGCGGTCCCAAGGGTCTCAATGCTGCTTGGCCTTCCTGATCCGCAACAAGATCACCCCCAGGATCAACCCCGCCACCGGCGCCAGCCCCACCAGGGCATCCTTCGGCGCGATATGCGCCCCGAGGGTATCCAGCCCCGCATACACCAGCTTGAACAGGCTCAGCAGGTAATAGGTGATCGCAATGATCGACAAGCCTTCCACCGCCCGCTGGATCTTGATCTGCGACTCCGCCCGGGCATTCAGCCCACGCAGAATCTCCACGTTCTGCTCCTCCATCTCCACCTGCACCCGCGCCTGCAACAGGTCGCCGAGGTTGGCCACGCCCTTGGCCAGGTGATCCAGGCGCTGCTCCGTCGCCGCGCAATAGCGCACGGTGGGCTTGAAACGCCGCTCGATGAAGACCCCCAGGCGCTGGCAATCGTCCACATGCCCTTCGCGCAACTCCGCCAGGCGTTCGAACACCAGCTGTGCATAGGCCTGGGTCGCACTGAAGCGATGTCGGCTCTTCACCGTGCCAGCCACCACCTGGCGTGACAGCTCGGCGATGTCCTCCAGCAGCACCTTGGCCTGTATCCCGTTGGCTCCGGCATTGCGTTGCGACAGGTGCACCAGCGTGCGGTCGAAGCCATCCAGTTGTGGGCCCAGCTCCTTGGCCGTTCCCAGCGCCAGGGAAGCCATCATGCGGTAGGTCTCGATTTCCAGCAGGCGGCGGATCATCCGGCCCAGGCGGTAGGCGTTGAGGCGCCGGTTGACGAACAGCAGGCGATTGTTGCCCTGCTCATCCAGGCGAAAGTCGCTCCACACCACCGCATCGCCCCCTCCGACGCTGGAGCCGGCGGGGTCCTTGAAGCCGTAGCGGGCCAGTTGCAGGCCGTCTTCCTCGCGCACCAGCACCTGCAGGGCGTTGATGATCAGCTCGCGCCACGGTGCGATGGCCTCGGCCAGGGCCACGGGCAGCTCGCTCCAGTCCGGCGCGGCGCTGCCGGCGGGGCGAACCAGGGTCAGGGTGAAGAATTCCGAATGCCGCTCCCATTTGAACGGGCAACCGTCGAAACGGGTGATGCCCTGGACCGCGTCGGTGTTCGCTTCGTCCGGGCAGCAACGGCGTAGCAGGGCATCGCACTGGCTCTGGCTGCCGATGAACGCCAGATGAAAGACATGGGCCGGCGCGTCGAAATACAGCGACGGGCGGGCGTGCAGCTCGTTGTGCAAGGCGGTGCGTTGGGGGTGCATGGGTCAACCGTGTTGTTGTGATTGTTGTCGTCAATGGGAGACAACCACGGATGACCAGCGGGTCACGTCCTGTGACCCGGGCGAAATGTCGCAGGTACGGTCAGGCGTTGTTCGGCAACGGCGATCCGGCCTTGCTGCCGCGTCGGCGATACATCAACAGCAGGAACACGAACCAGAACGGCATGGCCAGCAGGGCTGCGCGGGTATCGGCTTCCAGTGCCAGCAGGGACAGGACGAACAGCAGGAAGCCCAGGGTCGCAGCGGCCATCGGCACGCCACCGGGCATCTTGAAGCTGGAGCGCTGGTGCGCCGCCGGATTGGCCCGGCGATAGGCGATGTACGCGATCAGGATCATCGACCAGGTGAACAGCACCAGCACCGCCGACACCGTGGAGATCAGGGTGAACACCGTCATCACCTCGGGAATCACGAACAGCAGGGTCAGCCCCACCAGCATGCACACCCCCGAGAACAGCAGGCTGTACACCGGCACGCTGAGCTTCGACAGGCGCCCGAAGATCCCCGGTGCGTTGCGCCGCTCGGCCAGGCCGAAGAGCATGCGGCAGCCGGAATACACACCGCTGTTGGCCGAAGACGCCGCGGAAGTGAGCACCACGAAGTTGATCATCCCGGCCGCAGCAGGGAAGCCAGCCAGCAGGAACAGCTCGACGAAGGGGCTGCGGTTGGCCGGCACTTCGGCCCAGGACACCACGCTGATGATGCAAACGAGCGCGAGGATGTAGAACAGCAGGATTCGCGCCGGGATCGTATTGATCGCCTTGGGCAGGGTGCGTTCCGGATTCTTCGCTTCGGCGGCGGTGGTGCCGATCAGCTCGGTGCCGGCGAAGGAGAACACGGCGATCTGGAAGCCGGCGAAGAAGCCGCTCAGGCCGTGGGGGAAGATCGCCCCGGGCGTGACCATGTGCCCCAGCGAGGCCTGCACGCCATTGGGCGAGGTGAAGTGGGTGGCGATCATCACCAGGGCGGTCAGGATCAGCGCCACGATGGCGATGATCTTGATGATCGCGAACCAGAATTCCACCTCGCCGAAGATCCGCACCGCCAGCATGTTCAGGCCGAGCAGGAGGAACAGGGTGAAGAACGCCGGCATCCACGCCGGCAGGCCCGGGTACCAGTACTGCATGAAGCCGGCGACCACCACCACGTCGCCCACCACCGCCACGCTCCAGCTCAGCCAGTAGGACCAGCTCAGGACGAATCCGGCCCGCGGCCCGAGGTAGGCGGCGACGATATCGGCGAAGGATTTGAAGCGCAGGTCCGAGAGCAGCAGTTCGCCCATGGCGCGCATCACGAAATACAGGAAGAAGCCGATGATCGCGTAGACCAGGATGATCGACGTGCCGGCCAGGGCGATGATCTTGCCCGAGCCCATGAACAGCCCGGTACCGATCGCCCCGCCGATGGATATCAGCTGGATGTGGCGGTTTTCCAGGGTGCGTTGCAGGTGCCCGGCAGCCTCCGGGCGCGCGGATGACGTATGCATGGTCGAACCTCTTTTGTTGTTTTAGTGGGTCGCTGGAAACCCCGCCGTGCGGGCGGGGTGGGGTACGTCAGGTGTTGGCTTCGAAGCCTTGCAGGGTGTTCACCGCGTTGATGCCGATCTCCTCGACCATGTAGCCGCCTTCCATGACGAACAGGGTCGGCAGGCCGGCGCCGGCGATGCGCTGGCCCATGCGCAGGAAGTCCTCGCTGGTCAGGCGGAAATGGCTGATGGGGTCGTCCTCGAAGGTGTCGACGCCGAGGGAGATGATCAGTTGTTCCGGGCGGTAGGCGACGATCCGCGCCAAGGCGTGGTCCAGCGCCTCGCTGAAGCGGCTCCACGTGGTGCCCCGGGCCAGCGGGTAGTTGGCGTTGAAACCTTCGCCGGCGCCGACGCCGGTTTCCTCGGCGTAGCCGGAGAAATACGGGTAGGACACATGAGGATCGCCGTGGATCGAGGCGAAGAACAC
>DQAA01000345.1 GCA_003523465.1 Pseudomonas sp. | reverse complement strand
GTCGCGGGCGTCGCGGTCGGGGCCGCGCTTGACGATCACGCCTTCATCCGGCGAGCCGTAGGTCACGCCCAGCTGGCGCAGGGCGTTGCGCACGGCCGGGGAAGCGATGCTCGACTGCTTGGCCAGTACCGCCAGGTTGCTGTCGCAGCCGTCGGCGATCACGTCGGGCTGGGAGAAGAAGGTGCCGCAGTTGTCGGCGACGGTCTGGTCCCATTCCAGCTGGTAGAAGGCTTCGGCCGACAGGTTGTCGGTCAGGCTCTGGGACACGTAGAACATGTTGACCGGGATCAGGCCTTCCTTGACCTCGGCGCCCGGACGACGGAATGCCGAGACGTCGATCGGGTTGACGGCGTTGATGCCGCCGCCGATGAAGGTACTTTCACCCCAGCTCACCACCTGCTTGCCCAGACGGACCGAGCCCGGCTGATCGGCGATGGAGTAGTTGTGGTAGACGAATGCGTCGAGGATCTGCCCGCCGGAGGACTTGGCGCCTTCCTTGCGGTTGGAATCGCTGATGTCCTTGAACTCGCGGCTCTCGTCCTTCAGTTCGAAGTCGTACCAGTACTTGCCCCGGACGAAGACGCCGGTGTCGCCGTACTTGAGCTCGAGGTCGTGGATACCCTTGAAGATCTTGGAGAAGGTTTCACCGCGCTTGAAGTTCAGGTGACCATCGTCGGAGGTCTGCGACAGACCATGACCGCCGTTGTTCGCCCCGATCAGGTTCTTGTTCGCTTTTTCAGTGGACCAGCTTGCACCGACCGACAGCGACGAGTCGAAACTCCCCTCGATCTCCCCGATGTTGAAACTGACCGCGAATGCAGGACTTGCAAGCGTAGAAGCGAGGCTGACGGCCAGGGGCAGTTTTGCCCGGCGCCAGAACAGATTTACTGATGTCATCGACGCTACTCCATGTACTTTATTTTTATGGCAGTGAGTCCTTCAAAGGAACGGAGGCCGATTGGTCGCCAGACTGGCAGGGCGTGTCGGTTGCGCTCGTGCGCGTTCCCCATTCCTCAAAATCCCCTGACCCGACTATAGCCAGCAGGTAGTAGTGCTTGATCCCTCTAAAGTGTGATTTGCACATCACCCTCGTCCGTGGTGGTGCCGCTGCGGACGACAAGAAGACTGGCCGGGGAAGAATGGCTGATTTTTTTCATTTCACAAGGCGGCGAAGCCTCTGGGATGCGGCTCGCACCGGTCAGGGTGCGAGCCGGCGCGGCTTACAGGGTGGAAAGAAATGCGCTGTTGCTGGCCTGCCACTCGGTGATGTCGAGGCGGATGCGCTTCTTGTCGAGCTTGCCGACACTGGTCTTGGGAATTTCGGTAACAAGGGCGATCTGGCTGGNNCGAACGGCTTGAGGTGTTCCTTCAATTCCCGTGCATCGATGCTCGCACCGTCGCGCACCACCAGCAGGGCGAACGGGCGCTCGCCCCATTGCGGATCGGCGACCCCGACCACGGCCACCTCGCGCACGGCGGCATGGCGGCTGATCAGGTCTTCGAGATCCAGTGACGAAATCCACTCGCCACCGGTCTTGATCACATCCTTGATGCGGTCGCGGATATCGATCACGCCCATGGCGTCGAGGGTGGCGACGTCACCGGTGTGCAACCAGCCACCGGCCCACAGTTCCTCGCTCTTTTCCGGCTCGCGGTAATAGCCCATGGTCAGCCACGGCGCGCGCAGCACCAGCTCGCCCTGGGACTCGCCATCGGCGGGAAGGAAGTTGCCGTTGCCGTCGACGATCGCCGCTTCCACCAACGGCACCGGCACGCCGGCCTTGATCCGGTAGGTGGTGCGCTCGTCCTCGCTCCCGGCCAGCAGTTCTTCGTTGAGGTGGGCGCAGGAGATCAGCGGGCAGGTTTCCGACATGCCGTAGGCAGCCGTCAGCTGGATCCCGCGGGCCTTGGCCGCTTCGTACAGGGCGCGGTTCAGCGCGCTGCCGCCGATGATGATCTTCCAGCCGCCGAAGTCCTCGTCCTGGGCGTTCTTGCAGTTGAGCAGCATCTGCAGGATGGTCGGTACGCAATGGGAGAAGCTGACCTTCTCTTCGCGCCACAGCCTGACCAGCATGTCCGGCTCGTAGCGCCCGGGGTAGACCTGCTTGAGCCCGAGCATGGTGGCCACGTAGGGGATGCCCCAGGCGTGGACGTGGAACATCGGGGTGATCGGCATGTACACGTCGTCGGTGCCGAGCAGGCGCACGCTGTCGATGCTCCCGGTAACAGTGGCCACGCCCATGGTGTGCAGGACCAGCTGGCGGTGGGTGAAGTACACACCCTTGGGGTTGCCCGTGGTGCCGGTGGTGTAGAAGGTGGTGGCGACGGAGTTCTCGTCGAAGTCGGGGAAATCGTAGTGCGGACTGGCCGCGGCCAGCAGTTGTTCGTACTCGCCGACCAGATCCGGCAGGTCGGCGGTTTTCTCGGGGCCGTCGGTGAGCAGCAGGGTCTTCTGCACCGTGGTCAGTTGCCCCGCGATGGCCTGGTAGAGCCCGACGAAATCGCTGTTGACCAGCACGAAGCGGTCGTCGGCGTGGTTCATGGTGTAGAGGATCTGCTCCGGTGACAGGCGCACGTTGATGGTGTGCACCACGGCGCCGATCATCGGGATGGCGAACATGCATTCCAGGTAGCGGTGGCTGTCCCAGTCCATTACCGCCACGGTGTCGCCGGCCTTGACCCCGGCCTCGGTGAGAACGTTGGCCAGGCGCGCGATACGCTCGTTGAGGGTCGGGTAGCTGTAGCGCAGCTGGTCGCGATAGACGATCTCGCGGGTTTTCTCGTAGCGGCTGCCGGACATCAGCAGGCGCTTGATCAGCAGCGGGAACTGATACGCACCCTGGGCGGGAGCAATGACACGAGTCTGCAACATGGGAATCCCTTTTCTGGAGTTGCACGAGGCATAGGACAAAGCTGTCCTTACTCTAGAACGGGGCAGCGGCGGCAAAATCAGCCAAAGGAATGATTTGGCCGCCTTTCGACCGAACGGTCATGCCGTCCGGCGCCTCTGCTCAGCGGATTTCGCTGAAGGCGATCTTGATCCCCAGGGCGATCAGCACCGCGCCCATGGTGCGGTCGAACCAGTGGCCCATGCGGGCGAA
>DQAA01000170.1 GCA_003523465.1 Pseudomonas sp. | reverse complement strand
TTGATGTAGAACTGGTCGTAGCGGTTCATGCGTTTCCTCCAAGGACGGCGAAGCGTCGGGCACTGAATGCGGAAAGGTTCTGGGTTGGCGCGCGGCCGGCAGCGAGGTCGCAGACCAGGCGGCCGGTGGTAGCACCGAGGGTGAGGCCGAGCTGGCCGTGACCGAAGGCCAGGATGGCGTTCTTCAGGCGTGGCGAGCGGTCGATCACCGGTTTGGTGTCAGGCAGGAACGGGCGATAACCAACGCCGAACTCCATGCCTTGGGTGTTCAGTTGTGGCAGGACGCGGCGGGCCTTTTCCATGATGATTTCGGCACGCTTGAAATTGGGCTCGGCATTCGGGCCGGCGAACTCGATGGTGCCGCCGATCTGCAGGCCACGGGTCATCGGGGCGAAGCAGAAGCCGCCGTCGGCGTAGATCACCGAGTGGCGGATCTCGACGCCTGGTTGTGGCAGTACTGCCTGGTAACCGGCGATGCCGGCGAGGGGAATATTGACCCCGAGGCTGTCGAAGAACGGACGGGCACCGGTGCCGGCCGCGACCACCAGCAGGTCTGCCGGTACGCGGGCGCCGTCTTCCAGGGTAACGCCGGTCGCCTTGTCGTGCTGTTCGTCGATCTTCACCACGCGCTGGCGGACACGGATGCCACCCTGGGCGATGAAGCTCTCGGTCAGGGCGGCGATAAACCCTTCGGTGTCGTTCACGGCGCGCCAGTCCGGGAACATCAGGCCGTGCTGGAATTTACCGGCCAGTGCCGGCTCCAGATCGGAAATCTCTGCGCCATTGAGCTCCTGGGAGCGGAAGCCCAGTTGCTTGCGCAGCTCCAGGTGCGGGCGTTCATGTGCCAGGCCGGCCGGTGTGTCGAACACTTCGAGCACCGGGCGTTCGCCAAGCAGGGTCTTGTCGGGGCAAGCGTCGAGCAGCGGGGCATAGTCTTCGTAGACATGCTGGGTCAGGCGGGCCATGTCCTGGGCGATCTCGTTGATCTTCGACGGACGGGCGCAGGCGAGGAAACGCATGAACCACGGCAGGATCCCCGGCAGTGCGCTCGGGCGCAGGGCGAGGGGGCCTTTTTGGTCCAGAAGCCAGCCGGGGATCTTCATCAGGATGCCGGGCTTGGACAGCGGGATGACTTCGCTCACGGCCATCTGGCCACAGCTCCATTTGGCGGTGCTGTCGCCGGGGGCGGCCGGGTCGATGAGGGTGACCCGGTGGCCTTCGCGCTGCAGGTACAGCGCGCAGCACACGCCGACGATGCCGCCACCGATGACCACTGCGTGTTGCGATGACGTTTGCGGGTTGTTCATGGGTGCAATGCTCGGAAAAAGGGAAACCGGTTTGAAGATACACAGCTTTTCGTGGGAGCGAGCTTGCTCGCGAAGGGCTGCAACGCAGCCCCCAAATCCGGGACCGCTGCGCGGTCCTTCGCGAGCAAGCTCGCTCCCACGGATTCCACGATAGCGCTCGTTACGCCTGCGACGCCTCGAACACCTTGCGGAATTCGGCCTTCTCGTCGTCGGTCAGCGGCAGCAGCGGAGCGCGGGCCGGGCCGACCTTGAAGCCAGCCAGCTCGGCGCCGTACTTGACCTTCTGCACGAACTTGCCGCTTTCCAGGTTGGCCATGGCCGGGAACAGGCTGCGCATGACTTCCTGGGCGCCACGGATGTCACCGCTGGTGAAGGCCTTGTGGAAGGCCACGACCTTCTCCGGGAAGATGTTGGCCGGACCGCAGATCCAGCTGTCGGCGCCCCACAGGTAGAAGTCCAGGGCCTGGTCGTCGGAACCGCAGGACAGCTGGATGCCCTTGTACTTCTCGCCGATCTCGATGGCGCGCAGCAGGTTGCCGCTGCTTTCCTTGATGCCGATCACGCGCGGGTGTTCGTGCAGCGCGGCGATCACGTCCAGGCCGACTTCGACGTTGGTACGCACCGGATAGTTGTAGAGCACCACGTTGATCTCGGGGAAGGTTTCGAGAATGGTGTTGTAGTGGGCCAGCAGTTCTTCCTGGGACGGCAGCGCGTAGTACGGCGGGGCGATCAGCAGGTTGGTGTAGCCAGCGTCGACGGTCTGCTTGATCTGTTCCAGCACTTCACGGGTGCAGGAGCCGTTGGCGCCGGCAATCAGCAGGCCCCGGTCGCCGACCACTTCCTTGACGGTGGCGAGGATCTGACGACGCTCGTCGTTGGCCAGGGCGTAGTACTCGCCGGTCGAGCCCAGGGGTACGAAACCGCTGACGCCAGCGGCCAGTTGGTGTTCGATGACCGAGGCCAGGGTGTCGTGATCGACTTTGCCAGCGGCGTCGAACGGGGTGACCAGGGCAGGCAGGATACCTTTCAGTTTCATCGGTGATTCTCCGGGTTGGTTAGGGTTGTGTCAGTAGGCGTAGCGGCGCAGCAGGCGCCCTTCGACCACGCCGACCAGACGGGTCAGGGGGAAGGCCACGAGGAAATAGATGACGGCCACGGCCGAGAGGAACTCGACCGGGCGGGCGGTGCTGTTGGAAATGTTCTGGCCGACGAACATCAGGTCGGCGACGCCTACCGAGGAGATCAGCGCGCTCTCCTTGAACAGGCTGACGATGTTCGACAGCAGCGGCGGGACGGCCCGCAGCAGGGCTTGCGGGAAGATCACGTAAAGCACCTTGACCTTCGAGCCGAGGCCCAGGGCAGTGCAGGCGTCGTGCTGCTCGCTGGCGATGGACTTGAGCGCGCCGCGGAAGGTCTCACTGGTGATCGCACCCATGAACAGGGTCAGGGCGATCAGCACCGAAACGTAAGGCGGGATGTCCAGGCCGAACACCACCGGGAAGCAGAAGAACACCCAGAACAGCTGGATCAGCAGCGGCGTGCCGCGGAAGAACTCCACATAAAGGGTCAGCGGCAAGCGCACCAGCGGGGTTTTCAGCTGGCGCAGCATGCTGACGGCAAAGCCCAGCAGGCTGCCCAATACAGCGCATGCGCCGGTGAAGGCCAGGGTCAGGGCCAGGCCCTTGAGCAGGACCGGCCAGTAGTGCAGAACAACCGAGAAATCGAGTGGCATGGTTATCTCTCCTCAGCGCTGGCCGGCCAGTTCCTGGCGCCGTTCGAACCACTGCACCAATTGCGCTACGGGCAGCGACAGGGCGAAGTAGATGAGGGCGATCAGGGTGTAGGTTTCCAGCGGACGGTAGGCCTCGGTGGCGAGGCTCTTGCCCACGTACATCAGGTCGGCGACGGCGACGATCGCCACCAGTGCGCTCTGCTGCAGGGTGCCGATGCCATTGGTGATCAACACCGGCAGGGCGCTGCGCAGCGACTGCGGCAGGATCACGTAGACGGTCCGCTGCCAGGAGCGCAGGCCGAGGGCGATGCACGCATCCAGGTGTTCCCGTGGTACCGCCTGCACGCCGGCTCGGTAGGCCTCGGCGTTGAACGCGGTCAGGTTCAGGCCCAGGGCGAGGAAGCCCATGGCGATCGGGTCGATGAACACGTCGAACAGCATCGGCACGCAATAGAAGAACCAGACGATCTGCAGCAGCGCCGGGGTGCAGCGGAAGAACTCGATGAACAGCTGCGCCGGCCAGCGGATGAAGAACCAGCGGCTCAGGGTCATCAGGCACAGGAGGAAGCCGCAGGTCAGGCCGATCAGGTTCGAGACCAGGGCCAGTTCCAGGGTCACCTTGAGGCCGTCGAGCAGGGCCGGCAGGCTGCCATTGAGAAAGTGGAAGTCGAATTGGTAGTTCATGGCATTGCCCTCAGTCGAACTGCACGACCTTTTCGAGGAACTCGCGTGTGCGGGCTTCCCGAGGCTGGGTGAAGATCTGGTCGGGATGGCCTTGCTCGACCACCTTGCCGTTGGCGCAGAACACCACGCGGGTGGCGATGTGGCGGGCGAAGTGCATGTCGTGGGTGACGATGATCATTGCCATCTTCTGGTCGGCCAGCTGCATCATCACGTTCTGCACCTCGATGACCATTTCCGGGTCGAGGGCCGAGGTGACTTCGTCGAAGAGCATCAGCCGCGGTTCGAGCATCAGTGCGCGGGCAATCGCCACGCGCTGCTTCTGGCCGCCGGACAGTTGCGCCGGGTACTTTTTGGCATGCTCGGACAGGCCGACACGCTGCAGCAGCTCGGCGACGCGGGCGTCGATTTCCTTGCGCGACAGTTCGCCCGCCAGCACCAGCGGCAGGCCGACGTTATCGGCGACGGTCTTGGACGCGAGCAGGTTGAAGTGCTGGAAGATCA
>DQAA01000223.1 GCA_003523465.1 Pseudomonas sp. | reverse complement strand
TCCCTGCTGCTGGTGGTGTTGCTGGCGCGGGGCATCGTCCGCCCGCTGCGCCAGGTGACGGCGGCGCTGAGCGATATCGGCGACGGTGGCGGCGACCTCAGCCACCGCCTCGACGAAAGCCGCCGCGACGAACTGGGCGACCTGGCCCGGGGCTTCAACCGCTTCCTCGACAGCCAGCGCAACCTGATCGGCGAAGTGCTGCGCACCAGCGAGCACCTGCGCAAGGCGGTGGGGCAGGTAATCCATGTGGTGGTCAGCACCGCCGATCGCTCGTCGCAGCAGCAGGAAATGACCGAGATGGTCGCCACCGCCGTGCACCAGATGGGGCTCACCGTGCAGGAAATCGCCCAGAATGCGGGCGAAGCGGCCCATGCCTCGCAGACCGCGCGCAACGAAGCCTTGCAGGCGCGGGACGTGGTGCAGCGTTCCATTACCCATATCGAAGGGATGTCCGGCGAGATTGGCAACGCTGCCGATGCGGTCAGCCAGCTGGCCGAGGAGGTGGCGTCGATCGACAAGGTGCTGGCGGTGATCCGCAGCATTTCCGAGCAGACCAACCTGCTGGCGCTGAATGCCGCGATCGAAGCGGCGCGGGCCGGGGAAATGGGGCGCGGGTTTGCCGTGGTGGCGGATGAGGTGCGGACCCTGGCGCAACGCACGCAGGTTTCCACGGGCGAGATCCAGCAGATGATCCAGCGCCTGAAACAAGGCACCGGGACGGCGGTGGATTCGATGCATGCCGGGCAGGCGGCGACGGGGACGGGCGTGGAGTCCACTCAGTTGACCGGAGCATCACTGACCACCATCACCGGGCAGGTCGAGCGGATCAGCGATATGAACCTGCAGGTGGCCACGGCGACCGAGGAGCAGTCGGCGGTGACCGAGGAGATCAACCGCAATGTGCAGGGGATTTCCGAGCTGGCTCGGCAGAATGCGGCGGAGGTGCAGGCGTGTCGGCAGGATTGCGAGGCGTTGCAGCGGCTGGCGGATGATCTGGCTCGGCAGATGGGAGGTTTCCGGCTGTAAGCCATAAGCTTCAAGCTGCAAGTGAGCGCGGTGTGCTTGCCACTTGCAGCTTGAGGCTTGCAGCTATCGGCCCATCACAGCCCGGATATCCGCCGCCAGCTCCCTGACCCGAGCCTCCTCGGTATCCCAGGAACACATGAACCGCGCCCCACCACTGCCAATGAAGGTATAGAACCGCCAGCCTTTATTACGCAGCTGTTCCAGTGCCGCCTCCGGCATCTGCAGGAACACCCCGTTGGCCTCCACCGGGAACATCAGCTCGACCCCCGGAACGTCCGCCACCAGCCCGCTCAGCAACTGTGCGCAATGGTTGGCATGCTGCCCGTGACGCAGCCACGCCCCGCTTTCCAGCAAGCCGACCCACGGCGCCGACAGGAAGCGCATCTTCGACGCCAGTTGCCCGGCCTGCTTGCAGCGGTAGTCGAAGTCTTCGGCCAGCTTGCGGTTGAAGAACAGGATCGCCTCACCCACCGCCATGCCGTTCTTGGTGCCGCCGAAGCACAGCACGTCGATGCCGGCTTTCCAGGTCAGCTCCGCCGGCGAGCAGCCGAGGAAGGCGCAGGCGTTGGTGAAACGGGCGCCGTCCATGTGCAGGTTCAGGCCCAGCTCCTTGCAGGTGTCGCTGATCGCTTTCAGTTCTTCCGGGCGATAGACGCTGCCGACTTCGGTGGCCTGGGTGATGGTCACCACCCGTGGCTTGGGGTAGTGGATGTCCTGGCGCTTGAGCGCGACCTCGCGGATCGAGGCCGGCGTCAGCTTGCCGTTCTCGCTGCGCGCGGTCAGCAGCTTGGAACCGTTGGAGAAGAACTCCGGCGCGCCGCATTCGTCGGTCTCGACGTGGGCGGTCTCGGAGCAGATCACGCTGTGGTAGCTCTGGCAAAGGGACGACAGGGCCAGGGAGTTGGCCGCGGTGCCGTTGAAGGCGAAGAACACTTCGCAGTCGGTTTCGAACAACTGGCGGAAATGGTCGGCGGCGCGGGCCGTCCACTGGTCGTCGCCGTAGGCGCGTTCGTGGCCCTGGTTGGCCTTTTCCATGGCGGCCCAGGCTTCCGGGCAGATGCCGGAATAGTTGTCGCTGGCGAATTGCTGGCTTTGTTCTGTCATGGCTCGGAGTCCTGTTAGCAAGGCAGGGGAGCACTCTAAAGCATGGCCCGTGAGGTTGCCTATACAACCTGAATTTGATGTCGTTTTCAGGGGCCAATCGCCGGCAACGCCGGCTCCCACAATGATCTGCAGCGACTCGGACCCTGTGGGAGCTGGCTTGNNGCAAAGCGACTATCGCAAACAAGACAAAACAATGTCGTAAACGCACCTTTGCGTGGCGTGCGCAGGCATCTGGCAGGGCCGTCCCGGTCATACCATCGCTGCAAAGGACACCCGTCAATGACACGGGTTCCACTTAATAAGAGCCCCACCGCTGCCGGGAGAAATGCGATGTTCAGCAAGCAAGACCAGATCCAGGGTTACGACGATGCACTGCTGGCGGCGATGAATGCCGAAGAGCAACGTCAGGAAGATCACATCGAACTGATCGCCTCGGAGAACTACACCAGCAAGCGCGTCATGCAGGCCCAGGGCAGCGGCCTCACCAACAAGTACGCCGAAGGCTATCCGGGCAAGCGCTACTACGGCGGCTGCGAGCATGTGGATAAAGTCGAGGCGCTGGCCATCGAGCGCGCCAAGCAGCTGTTCGGCGCCGACTACGCCAACGTCCAGCCACACTCCGGTTCCTCGGCCAACTCGGCGGTCTACCTTGCGCTGATCCAGGCCGGCGACACCATCCTCGGCATGAGCCTGGCCCACGGCGGCCACCTGACCCACGGCGCCAAGGTGTCGTCCTCCGGCAAGCTGTACAACGCCGTTCAATACGGCATCAACACCGACACCGGCCTGATCGACTACGACGAAGTCGAGCGCCTGGCCGTCGAGCACAAGCCGAAGATGATCGTCGCCGGCTTCTCCGCCTACTCCAAGACCCTCGACTTCCCGCGCTTCCGCCAGATCGCCGACAAGGTCGGTGCACTGCTCTTCGTCGACATGGCCCACGTCGCCGGCCTGGTCGCCGCCGGCCTGTACCCGAACCCGATTCCGTTCGCCGACGTGGTCACCACCACCACCCACAAGACCCTGCGCGGCCCCCGCGGCGGCCTGATCCTGGCCAAGGCCAACGAAGAGATCGAGAAGAAACTCAACGCCGCGGTCTTCCCCGGCGCACAAGGCGGCCCGCTGATGCACGTGATCGCGGCCAAGGCCGTGTGCTTCAAGGAAGCCCTGGAACCAGGCTTCAAGGCTTACCAGCAACAAGTCATCGAGAACGCCCAGGCCATGGCTGGCGTGTTCATCGATCGTGGCTACGATGTAGTGTCCGGCGGCACCGACAANNTGTTCCTGGTCAGCCTGATCCGCCAGGGCCTGACCGGCAAGGAGGCCGACGCCGCCCTGGGTCGTGCCCACATCACCGTGAACAAGAACGCCGTGCCCAATGACCCGCAGTCGCCTTTCGTGACCTCGGGCCTGCGCATCGGCACCCCGGCCGTCACCACCCGCGGCTTCAAGGTCGCCCAGTGCGTGGCCCTGGCCGGCTGGATCTGCGACATCCTCGACAACCTCGGCGACGCCGATGTGGAAGCCGATGTGGCGCGCAACGTGTCGGCACTGTGTGCGGACTTCCCGGTTTACCGCTGAGTGGAGCAACAGACTATGCAACGCTATTCGGGCTTCGGCCTCTTCAAGCACTCCCTCAGCCACCACGAAAACTGGCAGCGCATGTGGCGCACGCCAACGCCGAAGAAGGTCTACGACGTGGTCATCGTCGGCGGTGGCGGCCACGGCCTGGCCACGGCCTACTACCTGGCCAAGGAACACGGCATCACCAACGTCGCGGTGATCGAGAAGGGCTGGCTGGGCGGCGGCAACACCGCGCGCAACACNNTCCAACTACCTGTGGGACGAGTCGGCGCACCTGTACGAACACGCCATGAAGCTGTGGGAAGGCCTGTCCCAGGACATCAACTACAACGTGATGTTCTCCCAGCGCGGCGTCTACAACTTGTGCCACACCCTGCAGGACATGCGTGACTCCGAGCGTCGGGTCAACGCCAACCGCCTCAACGGCGTGGACGGCGAACTGCTCAACGCCAAGCAGGTAGCGGACGAGATCCCCTACCTGGACTGCTCGAAGAACACCC
>DQAA01000601.1 GCA_003523465.1 Pseudomonas sp. | reverse complement strand
GTTCTGGCCGTAGGCTTTGTCGATCTGGTTGAGCGACTGCGCGATGAGGAAGCTGCGGATGCCGTAGCCCGCCATGAAGGCCAAGGCCGTCTCAAAGAAGTCGAGTCGTCCCAGCGCAGGGAACTCATCGAGCATCAGTAGCAGCTTGTGGCGGNNGGCGCTCGATGCCATCGGAGCCATCGAGCGATTCGGTGAGGCGCCGGCCGATCTGGTTGAGGATCAGGCGGATGAGCGGCTTCGTCCGCGATATGTCCGAGGGCGGCACCACCAAATACAGCGACACCGGATGCTCTGCCGCGATCAGGTCGGCAATGCGCCAGTCGCAGCGCGATGTGACTTCGGCCACCGTGGGGTCGCGGTACAGGCCGAGGAACGACATGGCGGTGCTCAACACGCCGGAACGCTCGTTGTCCGACTTGTTGAGCACTTCGCGCGCCGCCGAAGCGACGACAGGATGCGGCCCATCGCCGAGGTGCGGCGTGGTCATCATCCGGTGCAAGGTCAGCTCGAAGGGGCTGGCCGGGTCGGACAGGAAGTTGGCGACGCCGCGCAGCGTCTTGTCTTCGCCCGCGTAGAGCACATGCAGGATGGCGCCGACCAACAGCGCATGGCTGGTCTTTTCCCAATGGTTGCGCTTCTCCAGCGCACCTTCGGGATCGACCAGAATGTCCGCGATGTTCTGCACGTCGCGCACCTCATGCGCGCCGCGCCGCACCTCCAGCAGTGGGTTGTAGGCCGCCGACTTTGCATCGGTGGGGTTGAACAGCAGGCAGTGGCTGAAACGGCTACGCCAGCCGGCAGTGATCTGCCAGTTCTCGCCTTTGATGTCGTGGATGACGGCGGACGCAGACCAGGAAAGCAGCGTCGGCACCACCAGGCCGACACCTTTGCCTGAGCGTGTGGGAGCGAAGGTCAGGACGTGTTCCGGGCCTTCATGCCGCAGGTACTGGCGGTCGTGCTGGCCGAGGAATACGCCGGCCGGCTGCGTCAGACCCGCCTTGCGAATGTCATCCGCGTTCGCCCAGCGCGCCGAGCCGTAGGTCGTGACCAGGCGCGATTGCCGTGAGCGCCAGATCGACATGCCGATGGCGACCACCACCGCCAGCAGGCCGCTGCCACCCGCGATGGCGCCGCCGGTATCGAACACGCGCGGCGCGTAGGCATCGAAGAAGAACCACCACTCAAACAGCTTCCACGGGTGGTAGATCGGTGTGCCAAGAAGATCGAACCAGGGCGAGCCAAGGCGTAGCTGATAACCAAGGGCGGCTGCTGTCCATTGTGTGGCGCCCCACACGCCGGCGATCACGATGCCGAATACCACGGCGATCTGACCGAACAGCACGTTCGTCCCTTGCATTACCTGGCCTCCGATTTCTCCTGCGCTTCTTCCTCATGGAAAGCGCGGCACAAGGACGTGCCGCTAGCGTCAGGATCGGTGCCGGGTCAGTGCCGGTCAAAGACCGTTTCGAGCAGAAAGGTCGAGCAAAAAGACAGAATTCGCGCGGCGTCGAACCAAAGAAAAACGCCGCAAGCGATAGCGCATTGCGGCGTGTCGAACAGAAAATTGAAGCCGATGCGGCGAACTGCCAACGATCAGAACTTGGGCGATTCCTTCGGCGGCGTGTAGGGCGTTTCGCCGTCGCCATAGAACCGTTTGCGCGTGGCCTCGGCCACCCGATTGCAGAGCACGTCACCCAGCTTGGGCCGATCCGTCTTGCACTGCTGGCGTAGTTCCTTCAACCGTTCGGGATTGGCTGCCAGTTCCTCCACCGTTGGGATATTCGCTTCCGATGTGTTGGCCTTCTGAGACGTTTCGGACTGGCCGCAGGCGGTCAACACCGGCACCAGCAAGAAAAGGATGATCTTCGTCATGGCGCAGGTTCCTCCGGGGGATCAAGATTGCGGCCCAGCATGGGCCTGGGAGATTCCAGAGATTCGATGGCCTGTACGCGCTCAATGAATCGAGCCAGAACCTCCGATGGTTCGCCTATAGGGTGCAGCAGATAGGTTGTCAGGGGTGGGACACGTGATGCCAAGGGGCGGGCCACCACGCCCGGTTCTCTGCTAGCTGTAATGTGTGCTGCACCCGTAAGCCCAAGCGCGAAGCCGGCCGATACAAGCGCCATCATCAAATCGCAGGAGGCCACGCGCTCCGCGATCAAGGGTTCCATGTCCGCACGGCGCAGTACCCGATCAACGTGTTTCGCGTGGCTTTCGCAAACCTGTGGATCGCACAGAACCAGAGGGTAGCGGAGCAGTTCCTCCAACGGAATGCGCTTATGCGCCAGCAGAGGATGTCGAGCAGGTACAGCCACCATGAGCGCATCGCTCCAGACGGGTATAGCGACGATGCCCTCGCCCACTTCGTCTGATTGCGCGAATCCTACGTCATAAAGATCGTCGTGTAGCCCCTTGATTTGTTGCGACAACGGCACTTCGGAGAAGCGAATCTCGACTTCAGGTTCTTCCTGTCGGCACAAAGCGAGCACCGCCGGAAGGCGCGACGGTGTAATGCCGTCCGATAAGGCCACCCGCAACTGACCGTGAAATCCATTGGCCGCTGCTTTTACGCTGTCGCGCGCTTGTTGCAGAACAGCAAATACCCGGCGGACATGCTCCAGAAACAACTTACCTGCACGTGTTAGGCGAGTGCTGCGTGTGGTACGGGCAAACAGTACAACACCTAGTTCCTCCTCTAGCTCCTTAATGGCGCGAGAAAGTGGAGATTGTTCAATGTGCAGCTTCTCCGAAGCTCTAGCGAAGTGAAGCTCCTCCGCCACGGCGAGAAAGTATTTTAGATGTCTCAACTCCATAGACGAATAGCTCCCACGAGTGCGCATCGCAGGCGGTAGCCGCGACCTGTGAGTCGCGGCTACGCCCTAAACAATCAGTTGCCGCCGTTGGACGGGCGGCGTTCCGCAGAAGATTGCGCCGCGTTTGGCTTCTTCTTCGCGGCGTCGCATTGCTCCTTCAGCTTCTTTACTTCGGGAAAAGCCACGTCACTGATATACCGCTTCGTATCTGCCAATTGCTCGCATGTCTTCGGTATCGCCTTCGCATCGTCGTCATGCCCGCCGGTATGGGCCATCACGAATGGCGAAGCGAGCGAGGCGCTGGCTAGAGCTGCAATCAAAACCGGACGAATGTTCATTTCAATATCTCCTGGGATGAGGCCCGGCCTATGTGGCAGGGCGGGAAACTTCGGCTTCCTGCCATGCAATTGGCATGGGGGGGAAGCCGGAGTGCATGGGCATGTGCCCGTAACCAATTTGCCAATCACAAGACGCGCTTCATTTCCATGTATTGACCGCGAGTGCGAACAATCACCGTCACGTCAGCGTCGCCACGGTTCCGCCAGAACCAACCGTGATTTCCACTAAAGGCAGCCTCGATCACGCCATTGCTAGCGGGCACCGCGCGACCCTTTTCATAACTGATGGACTGGCCGCCACCATCGCCGTGGGTATCGAAGTTCACAACGCCCCCTTCGGCAACCCAACTGAACTCGACCTGCTCGCCGGCCTTCATACTCAACTTCACCTCCGCCCCTTGGCCGGGCTTGAGTGCGACGCGCATTTCATCGCGCCAGGCGGCGCCGTTCTCCGCCTGCGCGGCGTTCTGTGCTTGTGCAGGCGCGGCGGTGCCTGCATTCCCTGTCGTCGCGGCAGCGGGCATGGCTGCATCCTTCGCGGCATCCGCAGCGGCTTCTTCGGCCAATTGCGCCTTGATCTCCCCCATTTCCGTCAGGCCGAGGACGCGACCAATCCCTGTTGGGTCGATCGCGTACTCGGAGGGAAGGACGATGCCGACCAAAATTGCGATGGCGGCGACGAGTGCAATGAGCGTCGAGCGCAGCAGTTGTTTCGACGATGGAAGGTCGTCGAGGGTTGGCTTGGATACGTTGTACATGGAATTTTCTCCGTGTTTGATTCAGGAAACGAAATAGCCGGTGAGCTGATAGCCGATCAGGATGAAACCGGCACACATCATCGCTACGTTGGCGGTGTACGCATGGCGCCAGAAACTAGCTGTTCGGCGCCAGTAGCTCATTGCGATCAGAATAGTGCCGAGCGCGATCAACTGCCCGATTTCAACGCCGACATTGAATGCCAAAAGATTTGGAATCAGGCCATCGGGCGAGATGTTGTATTCGATGATCTTGGTTGACAGGCCGAATCCGTGAAAGAGTCCGAATACGACTGTTGCGACTTTCGTGTTGGGCTGGAAGCCGAGCCAACGCTGAAATGCGCCGATGTTGTCGAGCGCCTTGTAAACCACCGAAAGACCGATGATCGCGTCGATGATGTAGCTGTTTATCCCGACGTTGAAATACACGCCAAGCAGCATCGTCGTCGAGTGGCCGATGGCAAATAGCGTCACATACAGGGCGATATGCTTCATCCGGTACAGGAAGAAGATCACACCGAGCAGGAACAGGATATGGTCGTACCCTGTCGCCATGTGCTTCGCCCCTAGATACATAAAAGGGATGAGGTTGACGCCGGATATTTCCTGGATGTAGCCCTTATCACCCTCGGCAACGGCATGGGCGAGCGCCTGATTCGCACACGCGAACAACAGGAGAACCGTCGCCATGAGAAACAGGGAAATCCGTTGCCAGATCGGTCGATAGCGATCCAGTATTACGTCAAGTGATCTTTCACGCATGAATGTCATACCTCAATTAATCTCCTAAAAATCCTTGTTGTTCGAGTGCGGCAAGCATCTTTCTTGCGTTCGCCGCACCATGTGAACCTGTTGATAAATTGGCATCGTGCTTACGCTGGCGCGGTGTTCTGGCGGTCGGTACGCCGATGAATGAGGCGATACAGGGCCGGCAGTACCAGCAACGTCAGCAGCGTCGAAGAGACAATGCCGCCGATGACGACAGTTGCGAGGGGTCGTTGCACTTCCGCGCCCGTTCCAACGTTGATGGCCATCGGTACGAAACCGAGGCTTGCAACCAGCGCAGTCATCAGCACCGGGCGTAGCCGCGTCATCGCGCCATTCACAATGGCATCCTGAATCGGCGCGCCATCGTGGTGCAGCTTGCGAATGAAGCTCACCATCACCAGGCCGTTGAGCACTGCCACACCGGATAGGGCAATGAAGCCGACCCCTGCCGAAATCGAAAGCGGAATATCGCGCAGCCACAATGCGGCAACGCCACCCGTCAGCGCTAACGGCACACCGCTAAAGACGACAGTGGCATCCCGGCCCGAACCGAAGGCCATGAACAGCAGGCCGAAGATCAGAACCAGTACAGCCGGTACGACGACGGACAGGCGTTGGCTAGCCGAGATGAGTTGCTCGAACGTGCCTCCGTAGTTGACCCAATAGCCCTCTGGCAGCGTGATTTCACGGCTTACGCGTTCACGCAGTTCTTCCACGAACGACCCTAGATCGCGTCCGCGCACATTGCTGGTGATAACGATCCGGCGTTTACCGTTCTCGCGGCTGATCTGATTGGGGCCGGGCGCCACTTCGATCGACGCAAGCTGCCCGAGCGGCACGTAGGCGGCTTGGCCCAGCCCGGCAGCAGCGCCGGCCGGAACCGGAATGGGCAGTGTCGCCAGTGCCTTCGGGTCTTGGCGTTGCGCTTCGGGCAGCCGAACTACGATATCGAATCGGCGATCGCCCTCAAACACCTGGCCGGCGACGGCACCGCCAAGGGCGATTGCCACCGTTTGCTGTACGTCGTCGATCGCCAAGCCGTATCGGGACAGCGCATCCACGTTCGGCGTGATCGTCATCAGCGGCAGGCCCGTAATCTGTTCGAGCGCCACGTCGGCAGACCCCTCGATACTCTCGGCCACGGCTTCAATCTTCGAGCCTATTTGGGCCAGTTGCTCCATGTCATCGCCATACACCTTGATCGCCACCTCGGCACGGACACCTGCGATCAACTCATTCATGCGCATCTGCACGGGTTGAGTGAACTCGTAGTTGTTGCCGGGAATGGCGTTCACCGCCTTCTCCAGTTCGGCAAGCAGTACGGCTCTCGGTTTGCGCGGATCGGGCCATTCGCTACGATCCTTGAGCATGATGAAAGTGTCAGCCACCGAAGGCGGCATGGGGTCAGTCGCAACCTCAGCAGTACCGATCTTGGCGACGACTTCCTCCACCTCTGGAAACTCCTTGATCCGCGCCTCCAACTGGCGCTGCATACCAATCGCCTGGGTCAGACTCGTTCCGGGAATGCGCATCGCGTGCAAGGCGATGTCACCTTCATCCAGATTGGGGATGAACTCGGTGCCCAAGCGCGTCGCAAGCAAACCAGATAGCACCACCAGCACTGCCGCCGCCGCGACGACGGCGACTCTCAGCTTGATTGCCTTCTGGAGAAGTGGCGCATAGAAGCGGCTGATGCCGCGCATCACCTTGGTTTCCTTCTCGGAAACCTTGCCGGTGACAAACAGTGCGACCGCAGCAGGCACGAAGGTCAACGATAACACCATCGCACCAGTCAATGCGATCACGACGGTGAGGGCCATCGGATGGAACATCTTTCCTTCCACACCAGACAACGCGAAGATCGGAAGGTAAACAGCCGTGATGATGAACAACCCGAACAGGGCAGGCTTGATGACCTCTGCGCTGGCGCTCGAAACCAGCGAGAAACGCTCATCACGGGTCAGCAGGCGACCGAGCTGGTGCTGTCGTTCACTGAACCTGCGCAAGCAGTTTTCCACGATGATGACCGCACCATCGACAATCAGGCCGAAATCCAGCGCGCCCAGGCTCATTAGGTTGGCCGAGATGCGGTTCTGCACCATGCCAGTGATCGTCAGCAACATGGCGAGCGGAATCACCGCAGCGGTTATCAGGGCTGCACGCAAGTTGCCCAGCAACAGGAACAGCACGGCGATCACCAGCAACGCGCCTTCCAGAAGATTCTTCTGCACGGTTGCGATGGTGCGATCAACGAGTTGAGTGCGGTCGTAAACCGCGTGCGCGCGGACTCCCTCGGGAAGTGTCGCGTCGATCTCAGCGAGCTTTTCTACTGTGCGCTGTGCAACTGCTCGGCTGTTCTCGCCAATCAGCATGAATGCCGTACCCAGCACGACCTCTTTGCCGTCTTTCGTGGCCGCGCCGGTTCGCAGTTCGCTACCCTCTAGAACTTCCGCCACGTCGCCAATTCGGAGTGGCAGTCCATCGCGCGTTGCCACGACAATTTTCCGCAGTCGCTCGATGTCGCGCACTTGTCCGGGGATGCGGATCAGGTACTGCTCGCCATGACGTTCGATGTAGCCGGCGCCGACGTTGGCGTTGTTCCGCGCGACGGCGTTCAGCACGTCGTTCATCGTCAACTCGTAGGCCAGCAGCTTGACCGGATCGGGCGTGATGTGGAATTGACGCACGTAGCCGCCGATGGTGTTGACCTCGGTGACGCCTTTCAGATTGCGGAGCTGCGGACGCACCGACCAGTCCTGCAACGTGCGCAGCGCGGTCGGCGTCCATATTTCCTCGTAGCCCTTTTCGGGTTCCAAGGTGTACATGAATATCTCGCCCAGGCCGGTTGCCACTGGCCCGAGAGAGGGATTCAGGCCCGCCGGAAGTTGCGAAGATGCCTGCTGCAAGCGTTCGGCGACCTGCTGACGGGCAAAGTAAATGTCAGTGCCGTCCTCAAAGACCGCAGTGACCTGCGACAGACCGTAGCGGGAAACCGAGCGGGTGTAGTCGAGCCGAGCGAGGCCAGCCAGCGCCGTCTCAACCGGGAAAGTGACGCGCTGCTCAGCCTCCATTGGCGAGTAGCCTGGCGCCTCGGTATTGATCTGTACCTGGACATTGGTAATGTCCGGTATCGCGTCGATCGGTAAGCGGCTGTAGTTCCAGATCCCCAGCCNNCCGGACAGGGCGAGCACCAATAGAAGCACGAGCCAGCGATGCGCGATGGACGCGCGAATGATACGTTCGAGCATATCCGCGTCCTCAGTGATCGTGGCTTGCGCCAGACTTTTCGATGTCTTGGCGTATCAGGAAACTTTGCTCGGCCACGTAGTTCGTGCCGGGCTTGAGTCCTCCAGTCACCTCAACGTATTCACCATCACGATCGCCAAGTTCGAGCATTCGGACTTCGTATGTCTCGCCGACTTGCGTGAACACCACGGTGAAGTCGCGGAATCGCTGCAACCCCGACTCTTTTACCGCCAGCGGTACGTTGCGCGTGCCTACTGTGACCTCGGCTGCCACGGTCATACCTGGGCGCCAACGTCCCTCCAAGTTCGGGATGCTGACGCGGGCAATGACGCTCTGGCCGCTGCCGGCCACCGGCAACAGTCGCTGAATCTTTCCGCTGGCTTCGGTCTTCCCAGTCGCTGACCGGATTCGTACTGGCTGTCCTGGCTTTAGGGCTTCGGCATCGGTGCCAATGGCGCGCAGGTCGATCCATACGTTGGACGGGTCGGCCAGCTCGAACAGCGCACCTGCCTCGGCCACGTCACCGACGTTCGTATTGCGTGCGAGCACCACGCCATCGAACGGTGCGGTAATCGGGTAGGTACGCATACTGTCGTTGCCCTCTACGACGGCCAGCGTCTGGCCGCGGCGGACTCGCTCGCCCTGCTGCACGTTCACCGATCGCACGATGCCAGGGAAGCGTGCGCCAACCGCCGCGTGTCTGTCGGCATCTAGGACAACGGTTCCCATCAACCGCACAACGTCTCGGATGACTGCCGGCCCTGCTGATTCGGTTTTGATACCGGCATCCTTGGCGATGCCGGCCGGAATGCTTACGCGGCCCTCATAGGACTGGTAAGACCAAGTGGACTTCTTTCCGGCATGTTCGGCGGACACGGCGACATCGAACGAATGCGGCTCGATCACTTCACCGCTGCCGACCAGATAGTTGCCCTCTGGCGTGAACGTGAACTGGTTGACCTCGCCATCCAAACGGGAGAGTTTGATAGTCGCAACGACATCGGCGGGAGCGACTGGCTTGCCGTCGCGATAGGCGTAGAGCCTGTAATGCGGGGGCACATTGGTTTCGTAGATGGTGACTTCCAGGGCGAAGTCTCCATCACGGAGTAGTCGGCCATTGTTTGGCCCGCGCTCATAGCTTCCGCTGGCTTGGGCACTGGCCTCCTCTTTGGGTTTGTCGCCGCCAGGGCTGCATGCAGCGGCAAATACGCAAAGGAGTAACAGGGAGAGAATGCGAATCATGGTGCGGTGTCCTCAACGGTGGCGGTGAGGCGTTCCACCTCGACCAGCAGAAGGTGATAGCGGGTGGCGGCTTCGACAGCACGCGCACGCAGATCGAACAGCGTCCGCTGCGCTTGGGCCAGCGACAAATAAGAGAATCGGCCTTGCTCAAAGCCGCGACGAGTTGTTGTCAGGGCGCTTTCAGCCATAGGCAGCATTCGTGCGCGTAACGATTCAGCCTCTGTTCGCGCGTGCGTGAGTTCTTGATACTTGTCGAACAGGGTCTGGTGGCGCTCGAAGCGTTCGGCGTCACGCCGCGCTTCCAGCGCAGCAAGCTCCGCATTTGCCTGGGACACCGCGTATCCAGAGCGCGTCGGGCTACCCAACGGCACCGAGATCGACATCACCACGCCGTGATCCTTGAAGGCTTCCAAACGTCGCACGCCCAAGCTGACGTCAATGTTGGGTTTGGCTTCGGCCTCCGCGAGCCGGCGCCGGGCGCCGATGGTGTCGGCCCGCAAGCGCGAAGCCCACAGTTCCGGCGTCATAGGCAAACGGGTAGCCAACGTCTCGAATGGCGCCACGGTCGGCAAGGTTTGGAGGTCGCCGACGACTTCGCCGAAGTCGGGGGTCATTGCCCCCCAGCTCGCGGCCAAAGTCATCTTGGCGCTCGCCAATTCGAGTTCAGCACTCTCGCGATTGAGCTGCGCCTCAGCGACCGCAATATCGGCGGCCTGCAAATCCGACTCAGGATTGCGAGCGGCTTTTACCCACGCTGCAACCTCTCGACGGGTGCGCTCCGCTTGCTTGATACGCTCCTCGGCATACGTCAATCGCTGTTGCCTAGCGAGCACTTCAATGAAGCGGGCCGTAGTTGAACTGGCCAGGTCGATCCGCGTTTTGGTGGCCTGATGCTCTTGTTCTCTCAGTTCGGCTTGTCCCAGCGTTTGGCGAGCCTCGCGCTTGCCACCGAGTTCTATGACCCGACCGATGCGCAATGTCGTTTCGGCCGAGCGAATACCTCGCAGGTTGCCGTTCCCGGCGACGTTCTCTACCTCGCCGCCAATGGTGTAAGGCGGTGGCAGGGCTTCGCGCTGCGTGCGGGCTCGAACGGCCTGGAGTTGCGCCGTTTCGGCGGTAATGGATGGATGGGCGGCCAGCGCGCGGGAGACTGCTTCCTCCAACCGCAGGGGTTCGGCGGCTAGGGCTGCGGACGTACCGCAGGCTCCGACGAACACCAAGACTACTAAGCGGATCAAATTCATGAAAACCCTCACGACGACAACAGATGGCGAGCAAACGATTCCGCGTGACGACTTCCCGCGCACGCCGGAGCGGAATCGCCATAAGACCGATCGTCAATCGGTTTTTTGAGCAAAAAAACACAGCACGCGCGCATATGGACTTACCTCGTCATCACAGTGATGAGAGATTCGGTCACAGAATGCAGCCATCCTGTAGATAGGCTGCAAAACGCCAGAACAAGAATGCCTAGCATCGGCCCCAAGTATGAGACAGACGAGTGCTTGGGCGACAGCAACGCCTCGACACGCTCAGGGATAAAATCGGAAAAGAACGCCATCGCCAATGGCACCTGTTCCTTGGCGTGTTGCCGAAATATCTTCTCCACTGCAACGATGGTCTCGGCCACGGCGACAGGGCATCCCACTTCGTTTGCAGCAGCGAAATCACAACGCTGTTCCAAGGCGAGTTCCAGATCGCGCAACAGCCGGCGACGAGTGCCCGGCAACTGGATGCTCGACAAGACGACAGCGATCAGGCGATGCAGCACATCTCGATTGGCGATATGAGCCTGTTCGTGCGCCAGCACCACGCGCAATTGCGTTGGGTCGAGTCGCCGCATCAACGAGGTTGAAAGCAGGATGTGGCCATTCCCGACGCCACAAGCCAGCGCCATAGGCTGATCGACATCAAGCACGCGAAGTTTGTCTGGATGCCCCGGACGCCAGCTCAGGCGCACCATCGAGGCAAGGGTTCGACGAGCACGCCAAAGGCCAACTGCGGCCCGTAAAGCCAGCCAAACCGCGTATCCCGCCAACAATGCCAATGCTCCCCATAGCCAGGCACTTTGCCCATTGCCGCTCGGGTGCCAAACGCACAGGTGCAGCAGCGTGTCAGCGTGCGCAGAGCAGGCAGCGGCAAATCTGGCCGAATCATCAAACATCGACGGCATGGCTATGGTCATGGCCGTATAGGCAATACCCGCCAATGCGGGTGTTACCAGCATCCACCAAGACACTCTTGCTCGCTGATAGGGGGTCTTTCCCGACAGCGCACGGCGTAATGGGCGCTCGCAGGCTCCAATCAGCAGGGTAAGCGTTACTGCCAGCACGAAGCCGGATAGCAATGCGAACTGAAGTAGTGGGCCATAACTCGTCATCACGGCTGATCCAATTCAGCGCGACGACGGGCAATCAACTCCTCCAGCCTCTTGAGCTGGTCATCATCCGCCCTTGCAGCAAGATCGACAAAGGCGCTCAACAACGCATCCGGCTGCGGGCCTGCGACACGACGCACCGTGGACTCGACCAGCTTCTGGATCAGTTCCCGGCGAGATACTCGTGCCGAGTATTCGTAGGCATGGCTGATCTTTTCGCGCTGGAGCATGGCCTTGCGAAACAGACGTTCTAGCGTGGATTGCACGGTGTTCAAGGAAATCGAGCGAGACTGCCCAATGCGCGCGTACACCGCCTTGGTGTCGGACGGGCCGAAGCGCCAGATGTCTTCGAGCACGGCGATTTCCAGATCGCCAAGTGTTGGTACGCTGTGGTTGGTCAATGTTGTCGGCTCCGAGCTTTGACTCGAACTCAAGAGTATCCACCACAAAAAACCGACCGTCAATCGGTTTATTGTGCGACCCCGTGCCGGACACTGCTATCGTAGGAAGTTAACCAACGGCAGGCCCACGCTGCCGTCCTATCTCCCAGGACACGCCGCCGCCGCGCACCGTAGCGGCAAGCTGCTGGCCCAGCCGCTGCTCGACCACCGGCCGCCACGGCACCAGACTGAACCCCTTGCCGTCATCGAGCATGGCGTAGCGCCC
>DQAA01000182.1 GCA_003523465.1 Pseudomonas sp. | reverse complement strand
TCAGGCCCTTGACATGGCTGGCATCCATGTCGTGCCCCTTGAGAATGGTCCCCGCGCCAAGAAACCCGATCCCGGCCACGATGCCCTGGACCACACGGCTCAACGCCGCGTCATCCGCACCGGCCATGCGTGGCACCAGGACGAACAGCGCCGCACCGATGGCCACCAGCATGTGGGTACGCACCCCGGCGGCCTTGCCCTTCATCTCGCGCTCGAAGCCGAGCACCGCACCCAGCAACGCCGCCATCAGCAGGCGCACCGACACCTGGGTCAGTTGTTTCGCATCGGTGATGTCGGCGAATTCCGCCACCAGCGTCACCCACACCTCATGCCACCAGGCGTCCATGGCGTTGTCCTTGTCAGAGCAGTTACCCGATGGACAACGGGCCTTTGGGCAAAGTGCGATTCGACCGCTGATCGGCTCGAAGCGGTAACCCCCGCAGCCGGGCTGTCACAGCCAATAAGCCCCCTGCATGAGGAACGTGCCATGCCCATCCGCATCGACGAAACCACCCAACGCTGCACCCTGATCGGTGACGACCTGGATATCGAAGGCGCTGCCACCGAGGTGCAGGTCCTGACCGACGAGGACCTGCGCATGTCCGTCGCCGAGCTTGCCGGCAAGCGCGTGCCGATCACCGAGGCGGAGGCCGATGCACTGACCGTGGCCGGTGCGGTGGATGGTCGCAGGCATCTCAAGAGCAGCGCTCCGGGCTCGATAATCTAAGGCCCGCAGGCCGTAAGCGGGAAATCTGATACGGTTTTTATCGGGATACCTGAATCTGTTCTGCAAACAGATGGCTCGCCATAGTGCTCTGGCCTGATCGAGGCCTGATGAGCGACGAACCATGAGCGAACTTATTCCCGTCCAGATCGTTGAAGTTGCCGAGCCCTCTCACAAGAAGAAGGCCGCCACCAGCGACGGACATATCTACACCCGCAGCTTCACCGGTCTGTACCGCAACCTGCGCCTGGGTGGCGCAGGTTTCCTCTTCCTGCTGTTCTTCGTCACTGCCTGGCTGGACTGGGACGGGCGCCAGGCGGTGCTCTGGGACCTGGCGGAAAGCAAGTTCCATATCTTCGGCGCGACCTTCTGGCCGCAGGATTTCATCCTGCTGTCCGCCCTGCTGATCATCTGCGCCTTCGGCCTGTTCGCCATCACCGTCTACGCCGGGCGCGTCTGGTGCGGCTATACCTGCCCGCAAAGCACCTGGACCTGGCTGTTCATGTGGTGCGAGAAAGTCACCGAGGGCGACCGCAACCAGCGCATGAAACTNNCGCCGCGCCCTCAAGCACACCCTGTGGCTGGCCATCAGCGTGCTCACCGGCCTGACCTTCGTCGGTTACTTCACGCCGATCCGGCCTCTCGCCGAAGAACTGTTCACCCTGCAGGCCGGCGGCGTCAGCCTGTTCTGGATCCTGTTCTTCACCGGCGCGACCTATATCAATGCCGGCTGGATGCGCGAAGCGGTGTGCATGCACATGTGCCCCTACGCCCGTTTCCAAAGCGTGATGTTCGACAAGGACACCCTGGCCGTGGCCTATGACCCGCGTCGCGGCGAGAACCGTGGCGCACGCAAGAAGGACCAGGACTACAAGTCCGTCGGACTGGGCGATTGCATCGACTGCACCATGTGCGTACAGGTCTGCCCTACCGGCATCGATATCCGCGATGGCCTGCAAATGGAATGCATCGGCTGCGCCGCCTGCATCGATGCCTGCGACAGCATCATGGACAAGATGAACTACCCCCGCGGCCTGATCGGCTACAAGTCCGAGCACAGTCTCCAGGGCGGCCATACCCACTGGCTGCGCCCGCGCCTGCTCGGTTACGTCACCGTGCTGGTGGTGATGATCGGCGCCCTGGCCATCGCCCTGCACCAGCGGCCGATGCTGTCCATGGACGTGATCAAGGACCGCGGCCTGTTCCGCGAGAACGCCCAGGGCCAGATCGAGAACATCTACATCCTCAAGGTCATCAACAAGACCCAGCAGGCCCAGAACTATGAGTTGCGCCTGCTCGACGCCGACGGCTTCGAACTGCACGGCAAGACCCGTTTCACCCTGGCCGCCAGCGAAATGGCCGAACTGCCGGTGTCGGTAGCGATGCTCGCCGATCGCGCCGCCAGCAGCTCCCAGGAGCTGGACTTCGAACTGGTCGACAGCGACGAGCCGGCGATCCGCGCCGTGTCCCGCAGCCGCTTCGTTGCCCCGCTGAACCGCTGATCCCCTACACTGCGTGCACTTCGAACCAGCAGAGCCATGATGAAACGCTACGAGAAATTCGCCGACGACATTGCCGAACTGATCTACACCGGGGTCCTGGGCCCCGGCCAGCGAGTGCCGTCGGTGCGCTATGCCAGCCAGACCCACGGGGTCAGCCCGTCCACGGTGTTCCAGGCCTATTACCTGCTGGAACGCCGCGGGCTGATCCGCGCACGGCCGCGCTCGGGGTATTTCGTCAATGCCCATGCCCCCAAGCCGTTCAGCGAACCGCGGATCGGCGAGCCGGCCAGCGAGTCCACCGAGGTGGATGTCAGCGAACTGGTGTTTTCCATTCTCGAGTCGATCAAGGACCCGCACACCGTGCCCTTCGGCTCAGCGTTCCCCAGTCCGGCCCTGTTCCCCCTGCAACGCCTGGCCCGCTCCCTGGCCAGCGCGACCCGGGACATGGACCCGCGCATGGTGGTCACCGACCTGTCGCCGGGCAACCCGCAATTGCGCCGGCAGATCGCCCTGCGCTACATGGTCGGCGGCTTGATGCTGCCGATGGAGGAACTGCTGGTCACCAACGGCGCTCTGGAGGCACTGAACCTGTGCCTGCAGGCGGTGACCGAGCCGGGCGACCTGGTGGCGATCGAAGCGCCGGCCTTCTATGCCTGCCTGCAGGTGCTGGAGCGCCTCAAGCTCAAGGCCGTGGAGATTCCCGTGCACCCCCGCGAGGGGATCGACCTGGGGGTGCTGGCCCAGACCCTGGAACGGCATCCGGTCAAGGCCGTGTGGTGCATGACCAACTTCCAGAACCCGGTGGGCGCCAGCGTGCCGGAAGAGAAGAAACAGGCATTGGTGGAGCTGTTGCGCCAGCACCAGGTGCCGCTGATCGAGGACGATGTCTACGCCGAGCTGTACTACGCCCAGCAAGCGCCGAAACCGGCCAAGGCCTTCGATACCGAAGGCCTGGTGATGCATTGCAGTTCGTTCTCCAAGAGCCTGGCGCCGGGCTATCGCATCGGCTGGGTGGCTGCCGGTCGCTTCGCGCAGAAGATCGAACGGCTGAAACTGATGACCTCGCTGTGCGCCTCGATGCCGGCCCAGGCCGCCATCGCCGATTACCTCCAGCACGGCGGCTACGACCGCCATCTGCGCCGCCTGCGCTACGCCCTGGAAGAACAGAAGAACGCCATGCTCGCCGCCATCGGCCGGCACTTCCCGGCGTCGGTGCGGGTCAGTCATCCGTCCGGCGGCTACTTCCTGTGGCTGGAGCTGCCGCAGACCATGGACTCCCTCAAGCTGTTCCAGATGGCCCTGGCCCAGGGCATCAGCATCGCCCCGGGGCCGATCTTTTCCCCGACCCGACGCTTTCGCAACTGCATCCGCTTGAACTACGGCAGCCCGTGGACGGAACAGTCGGAAAAAGCCATGGAAACACTCGGAAGGATCGTACGTTCGTTCTAGCCGTTGGCCCATAGTGAGTCTAAAGTGGCGCCATTGGCTTGCGTCCGGACTATTTCATGCCTTCCAGCGAACTCGATTCATTGCGCCTGCAACTCCAGGAGCTGCAAGCGCGCAATGCCGCTCTCGAACAGCAACTGGTGCAACAACGGGCGCCGGACGACGATTTCTACCGCTTTCTCTTCGACACCATGGACGAGGGCTTCTGCGTCATCGAGTTCTTCGATGGCCCGCACGGCCCGCTGAGCGACTACGTCCACGTACTGGCCAACGCCGCCTACGCCCGGCACGCCGGGATTGCCAACGTGGTCGGGCAGAAACTGCGGGAGATGGTGCCCGACGAGGCCGACGACTGGGTCGCCCGCTACGGCGCGGTGTTGCGCACCGGCGAACCCCTGCAGTTCGAGCAGGAACTGGTCGCCACCGGCCGGGTGCTGTCGGTAACCACCTTTCGCATCGAACCGGCCGAGCGCAGGCAGGTCGCGGTGCTGTTCAAGGATGTCACTGAGCGTTACCGCGCCGAGAAGTCCGTCCAGCAGNNTGTCCTCGATGTCGTGGCCGAGCGCCAGCTGTTCGCCAAACTGGTGGACAACAGCATCGCCTGCGTCCAGGTGGTCGGGCTCGACCTGCGCTGGATGGCGATCAACCAGCGCGCGCTGAACGACTTTCACTACCTCTACGATGCAGTGCCGAACATCGGCGACCTCGTCGAGCACAGCCTGCGCCGCTTCCCGTCCGACTGCGCCCGCGGCCTGGCCCTGTGGCGCCGGGCACTGGCCGGCGAAGTGTTCATCGAGAACGCCGAATTCGGGGCCGGCGAGCGACGCCGGCATTACGAGCTGCGCTTCAACGTTCTCCACGACAAGAA
>DQAA01000602.1:3559-4330 GCA_003523465.1 Pseudomonas sp. | reverse complement strand
GGCGCTGATGCCTTCTTCGCTGGTGGCGGTCAGGTCAAGACCGTCTTCGCGCAGGCGGGCGACCCAGGCCAGGCCGATACGGCGCTCGGCCGAGGTCTTCTGCAGGGCCTGCTGCCAGTTGTGGTCGAGGTTGCGGCTCAGCGGATGGTGCGGGCGCAGCTTGTACAGGCCCTCGGGCATCTCGTTGGGCTCGACGCGGTAGCGGTAGCGTTTCTCGCCGTCTTCCTCGAACTCGCCCTTGGCCTCGGCGATGTTGGCGCGGAAACCCACCACCTCACGCTTGACCAGCACGTTCAGGCCATCGCCGTTGGACAGCGGCTCGTGGGTGACCACCTGCATGTCGCGTTTGCCGACTTTCTCGACCGTACCTACCAGCAGGCCGGTGAAGGTCGGCGAGTCGAAGGCGCCGATATCGATCTTGCGTTCGCTGACGAAGTAGTCGGTGCTGCCGCGGTGGAAGGTCTTGTCCGGATCCGGCACGAAGAAGTGCGCGGTACGGCCGCTGGAGGCGCGGGCCAGGTCGGGGCGGTCTTCGAGGATCTCGTCGAGGCGCTGGCGGTAATAGGCGGTGATGTTCTTCACATAGCCCATGTCCTTGTAGCGGCCTTCGATCTTGAACGAGCGCACACCGGCATCGATCAGGGCGCGCAGGTTGGCGCTCTGGTTGTTGTCCTTCATGGACAGCAGGTGCTTCTCGAAGGCGACCACACGACCCTGGTCATCCTTGAGGGTGTAGGGCAGGCGACAGGCCTGGGAGCAGTCGCCGCGGTT
>DQAA01000602.1:2998-3517 GCA_003523465.1 Pseudomonas sp. | reverse complement strand
GGTTTCGTCGGCGATGGCGCGGATTTCCTTGAGGTTCAACTCGCGGGCCAGGACCAGTTGGGAGAAGCCGGCCTGGTCGAGGAACCTGGCGCGGTCCAGGGTACGGATATCGGTCTGGGTACTGGCGTGCAGTTCGATTGGCGGGATATCCAGCTCCATCACGCCGAGGTCCTGGACGATCAGCGCGTCGACGCCGGCGTCGTACAGCTGGTGGATCAGCTTGCGGGCGGGTTCCAGCTCGTTGTCGTGGAGGATGGTATTGATGGTGGTGAAGATCCGCGCATGGTAGCGGCGGGCGAATTCCACCAGCTCGGCGATTTCGCCGACTTCGTTGCAGGCGTTATGCCGCGCGCCGAAGCTCGGGCCGCCGATGTACACGGCGTCGGCGCCATGCAGGATGGCCTCGCGGGCGATGGCCACATCGCGGGCGGGGCTGAGCAATTCCAGGTGATGCTTGGGCAAGGACATGATGTTTTTTTTCGGGCTGCTTCACGGTGGCGCGCATTGTAGCGGCGAAAT
>DQAA01000602.1:2097-2917 GCA_003523465.1 Pseudomonas sp. | reverse complement strand
GCAAGCCAGCTCCCACAGGGGGTGTGTAGAGCCAGGAGAAATCAGGCCTTGGCCGCCATCGCCGTGACTTCGACCTTCATCCCTTCCACCGCCAGTTCCGCCACGCCTACCGCTGCGCGCACCGGCCACGGCTTGCTGAAGAAACGCTGGTACACCTCGTTGAACGCGGCGCGCTCGGCCATGTCGGTCAGGTAAATGGTCAGGTGCAGTACCCGGTCCATCGAGCTGCCGGCCTTTTCCAGGGCGACTTTCAGGGCCTGCAGGGTGCATTCGCTTTGAGCGGTGATATCGCCCAGTTCCAGGCTGCCGTCGGCACGGGTGGGGATCTGGGTGGACATCAGGATGCCGTTGAAGCCGGTGACGTCGGAGGAGATCGACTCCGCATCCGGATCGGGAATATAGGTGATGTCGTGATTGGCCATGGGTATCCCTTGGATTGACTGAGTGAAACGGCCGCACAGTGTAAGTCGTGCAGCCGTTGACGGCGAATTCGTCTGAACCTCGGCGCAGGGGCACCGGTCCATCGAAGACCTTTCATGCAAAACAAGGAGCTGTCCCATGAAACCACTGACCTCGATGTTCGCCGGCCTGGCCCTGATCGGTGCCCTGGCGGGCCCGGCCTGGGCCGACCAGCCCGGCGCGGACTGGAAAGTCACCCAGGCCCAGGCGGAAACCACCCTCAAGGCCGCCGGTTACACCCAGATCACCAAGATCGAAGCCGATGACGGCCATTGGGAAGGCGAGGGCACCAAGGCCGACGGCATGAAGTACGAGTTCAAGGTCGACCCGCATAGCGGCAAGATCGTGAAGGATGAGATGG
>DQAA01000602.1:0-2081 GCA_003523465.1 Pseudomonas sp. | reverse complement strand
CGTTGCCGGCGATGAGGCCAGTACAGCCACTCGAGAAATCAGGCCACCAGCGCCTCGGCAATCGCCCGGTTGAACGCCGGGATGTCATCCGGGTTGCGCGAGGTGATCAGGGTCCAGCCATTGGCCCCGCACTGCTGCACTTCCTTGTCCACCCACTCGGCCCCGGCATTGCCCAGGTCGATCTTTACGCTGGGGTAGGAAGTCAGGGTCTTGCCCTCGGCCACCCCGGCATCGATCAGCGCCCAAGGGCCGTGGCAGATCGCTGCGATCACCTTGCCGGCCAGAGTGAATTCCTTGATCAGCCGCCGCGCATCCTCGTCCACCCGCAGGGTATCGGCGTTGACGGTGCCGCCGGGAATCACCAGGGCATCGAAGCCGGCTTCATGCAGGTCCTTCAATCGGGCATCGGACTCGACGGTGCGGTCTTTCTCGGTGTCATGCAGGAAGGTCTGCACCGTGCCGCCCTTGATCGAACCGTGGACCAGGGTCGCGCCGAGCTCCCGCAGTTCTTCCAGCGGCTTGAGCAGTTCGTCCCGTTCGATACCGGCGTTCGAGGTGATCACCAGGATGTTCTTGCCTTGCAGTTGCTGAGCCATGGGTGAGCTCCTCCCGTTCAGGTCATGGCGACGGCTGTCGCCTCCTGGGTGTTGAGGCCCGGTCGCCGGGAAAAGTTTGGTTTTTCTGAACACCCGCCGTGCGCCAGGGTTCATAACCAACAGATACCGGATCAGGACTCGCCGCCATGAACGACAAACCGCACCGCCCGGAACTCCAGGCCTGGCACGACATGCTGAGCGACGACGGTTATCGCCTCGACTCACCCGATGCCTGGCACGCCAGCCTGCTGCAGGGCACCGAGGAACTGCTCGCCAGCGGCGTGGTGGACTGGGACGAATACATGGCGCTCAAGGCCCTGGCCAACAGCGGCCATGCCCGGGCGCTGGAGGATGCGCTGGATAGCCGGCTGGCGGATCCAGAAGCCTGAAACCACGGATTGCCGGGAGAAGCCGACCATGCACGCGCTCGATGTTCGCCAACAGGATCTGGAAAAGCTCCAGCAGCTCTACTTCCACGACGACGGCGCCACGCCCAACAGCCACCTTCCGGTGTTGCGCTATCACCTGCGCCCCAGCGCCGGCAACGACCTGGCCGCCGCCTTCGAAGCGCTGTTCAGTGACAACCGATGGACCTCGCTCTGGCGCGACGGCATCTTCGACTATCACCACTATCATTCCACCGCCCATGAGGCGCTGGCGGTGGTGCACGGCAGGGCGCGGGTGACCCTGGGCGGCGAGTCCGGGCAGACCCTGACCCTGGAGCCCGGTGATGTGCTGGTCCTGCCGGCGGGCACCGGTCATCGGTGTGTCGAGAGCAGCAAGGACTTCCTGGTGGTGGGTGCTTATCCGCAAGGGCAGGAAAACTACGATATCCAGCGCCCCGGCAGCAGCAATCATGCCGACTCGCAAGCGCGAATCGCCCGGGTGCCGTTGCCGGAAGCGGATCCGCTGGGTGGGATGGAAGGCCCCTTGATGACCGCCTGGGGCCCTCAGGTCAGTTGAGCGGCGAGCAACAGGGAAGCCGGTTTGCCGGTGACCGGATGCAGGGGTTCAAGTAGCGCATCAAGGCGAAAACCGCTGTCGCCCAGAAGCTTCACCCAGCTTTCCAGCGTGCGGAAATACCAGGGTGCCGGATCGCTGAAAGCCGTATCGAAGCCTGCCCACGAACCTTCGCGCCAGCCATCGACATAAGGCGCGTCGCCACAGGCGACATGCGGGTGCAGGGTCTGGATCAGCAGATGACCGCGGCGTTCCATCANNGCTTCGGCAAGGCCCCCAGCAACCGGTCCAGCTCCTCGGCGCCGAACAGCGAGAAGTTGCACGCCACCAGATCCACGGTGCGCTCCGTATCGGCAGCGATCAGCCCGGCGTAGTCCAGGCATTGATAATCCCCTCCCGGATCGGCCAGACGCGCCGCCTCCACCAGCCCGGCAGTCGCATCAACGCCCCAGGTGCGCACGCCCTGTTCGCGCAACGCACGAGACAACCAGCCTTCGCCACAGCCAAGGTCCAGCACGCTGCGCG
>DQAA01000373.1 GCA_003523465.1 Pseudomonas sp. | reverse complement strand
ATATAAGTTCGCGTTTTTTGGGTTCGATTTGTAGTGGCGGTTTATGGCGGTGACTAGCTCGCGCAGATTGTCTTTGGAGGAACGGTTAAGGTCTCTCGTGCCAGGGGAAAATAGTTTGTGAAGCTCTTCATACCTGAGGATAAAGCGATCTGTATCGATTAGATTTATTTTGTCGGAGTGTAATCCCAGCAGCCCTATAGGGTGGAAAAAATAAATCGAGCCGGCCCCCGGAATTTTTAGTTTTTCAATCACCTCTCCCCACCAACTCAACTCCCTGATCCGCGTCTTCTCCGCCATCCAGTTCACCAACGGTGCCGAGGTGGTATGCCCAAACACCGTATCCAGCGCGTCCCACTTCCCGTCGCGGTAGTACCACTCGCTTTCGCTGCGCAGCACGATCTTCGACAGCGCCTGGGCGAGGGCAGGTGTGTTGAGGGCGGTGCGGACTTCGTCGGCGCACATTTGCCGATCGTGGTTGCGGTCGATGATTTCGTAGAGGCGGGTGAGCAGCGGGCCGTTGTTCCAGGCATCGGCTTGCTGGCGCAGGCGCATGCGGTCTTCTTCGCTGGTGTTCTTGTCCTGGACCATGCGGTAGGCCATGCCCTGCACGGGCGAGCCGCTGGTTTCGATGACTTCGTAGCCATCCCATGACCAGGGGCTGACCCATGAGGCTTCACCGGGATCCTCGACCCAGCCGTCGACCAGATTGCCGTTGGCATCGTGGAACAGGCCTTCGAGGCGGTACCAGGTGCGGGTCTGCCTGGCTGAGGTGTGGATGATCCTCTTCTTCGCAGGCAGGTTGTCCAGCAGGCTTTTCGGGACGAGCAGGTCGGCATCGCTGATGAGATCAGGCTGACCGGAGGCCGGCAGGGACTTTGGGTCGAGACCCTCCTGATGGAAAAACACCGCCGTGGCCTTGGGCAGCTTCAGCCAGGTCTTTTCCTTGGCGGGAAGGCGCTCTGCCCAGGCGCGGCTGTCCTTGAGGAAGCCCGGGAACCAGTCGAGGCAGAAGACTTCCAGGTGCAAATGCCGGCGGGGAAGGCTGTCACGGGCGTTCTGGTAGGGGCCAATGTGGCCGATCAGTTCGCCGGCCTTGATGGGGATGGGCGTCTCCGGGACAAAGACGCCGTCGCGGCGGGCCGGTACGTATTCGCTGCGCAGGTCGGCGGCTCGCACGTACTGTTCGACGTATTCGAGCTTGACGAAATCGCCGTTGCCACTGAAACGCACCATGGTGTCTCGTGCCAGTTCGCCGAGCTGGGCCGCTTGCCCGTCGGGCTCGGCGCGCACGTTGAGGATGTCTGCCTTGACCGGGAACAGTTCGCCGGCGCGCAGGGGAAGGAAGCGGGCCGCGACGTAGCCGCGCAGGGTGCCGTCCGGATTGCGCAGCGAGGCAGGGCCGGGAGTGTTTTCCAGTTTTCGGTGAGTGTCGGTGCCGGAAACTGCGACCTGGGTGCCGGGGGCGAGAATATCGAGGGTGCGGCTCGAACTCGGGTGGCCCGTGACCTTGAGGCCGCGCTGGCCCTTGTGCAGGTCATTGGCCTCGTCCTTGACCCATTTTTCGTCGCTTTCAAGCCAGAACTGCGGCCTGTCCAGCGTGCTGCCGTCGTACGCCGCCCAATCCTCCAGGTGCATGTACAGGCTGTAGAAGGTCAGCCCTGGCGGGGTTTCGTCGCTGCCTTCGATGGCCGGCGCCTGGATGCGATGGCGTACCAGTACGAAGCCTGATGCGAAGGGCGCGTCGAAGGCGGGTTCGGGGAAGAGTACGTAGCGGGTAGTCGGGGTGGTACTGGGGATGCGATAGGCCACCACCTCGCCATCGGCCAGGCACAGCACCCGGGACTGGTCCAGGGCGCCGGCCGTGCCGCCGTCGAAGTGCACGCCGCCATGCCAGCTGCCATGCACGCCCATGGGATAGAAACCGTTGCTGGCCTTGGCCAGGTGGGTCAGTTGCTGGATCGGGTCGGAGCGGTCGCCGAAGGGGTGGCTCCAGTTGCGGGTCAGCAGTTGTTCGGGAGCAGGGGGCTGTTCCAGTGGCGCTGGCCAGGGCGTCAGTTGCGGGCGGGGCGCTGTGGATGGGGAGGGCGGCGGTGGATCTCCCTTGCCGCGCAGATAATCGGTGAGTCGTTTCAACATCGGCATCTGTTCCTGTCGTAAAGGCGGTGATGGGGGCAGCGGGCGATGACGCTCAGCCGGAGTGGTCGGTCTGCACCGAACTCTTCTTCTCGTACTCCGTCAGCACCGGCAGGGCTGGCAGGTCCAGCAACGCCTGCGCCTTGCCGGTAAAACGCACGTCCGGCGCCTTGACCAGTTAATCCCCCATCGTCCCGGCCTCGATCCGGCAAGGGTCGAGGGTGATGTAGCTGCCGCCGGCATTGAGGGTGATTTTCTTGTCGGCGCAGATGCGGATTTCGTCTTCGGTGCTGGTGATTTCCAGGCCTTGCCGGGCCATCAGCAGCAGGCTGTCGTTCTGCGCCTGGACCTGCACCGGGCCCTGGTTGGCGATGAGCTTGATGCCGAGCTTGCGCACGAACAGGCTGAGGCCCTCGCCGACGCCGATGAACAGGCGCTTGATGACGCTGATATCGCCGTGGCCGCCGGCGTTGAGCATGAGGTTGTCGCGGGCCGCCAGTTGCAGGTGCTTGCCGCTGGTGGCAGCGATGCCTTGCGGAGCGCTGAGGAGCAGGACGGCGCTTTTCAGCTGGTCGAGATCGTTCTTGAGCAGGGCCAGTTGCGCCTGGACATCTGCGGGATCGGTCTGGCTGGCCTGGGCGTCAGTCGAGAGCTGTTGCAGTTGTTCGCCA
>DQAA01000376.1 GCA_003523465.1 Pseudomonas sp. | reverse complement strand
ATGATCGATGTACGCCGCTGGATGTGGCCGGGCGCGCTGCTGTTGCTGGCCCTTCTTCTTTATTTGCTGCACGGCATTCTCTCGCCGTTCCTGGTGGGGATTCTCCTGGCCTACCTGGGCGATCCGCTGGTGGACCGCCTGGAACGCATGGGCCTGTCGCGCACCGCCGGGGTCGCGGTGGTCTTCGCCCTGTTCAGCCTGATCCTGCTGGCCATGCTGCTGGTGCTGATCCCGATGCTGGCCAAGCAGTTGGTGCGCCTCTATGAAGTGGCGCCGCAGATGCTCGACTGGCTGCAGCACGTGGCGCTGCCCTGGGTCCAGGTCAAGCTGGGGCTGGCCGATGGGTTCTGGAAGTTCGACAAGGTCAAGGCCGCCATCAGCGCCCATATGGGCCAGACCACCGACATCGTCGGGGTGGTGCTGTCCCAGGTCACCGCGTCCGGGCTGGCCCTGGTCGGCTGGCTGGCCAACCTGGTGCTGATCCCCGTGGTGGGCTTCTACCTGTTGCGTGACTGGGACCTGATGATGGCCAAGTNNGAGCCGCAGGTGGTGGAGCTGGCGGGAGAGTGTCACGAGGTGCTCGGCGCCTTCGTTCGCGGCCAGTTGCTGGTGATGCTGGCGCTGGGCGTGATCTACGCCTCCGGGCTGATGCTGGTGGGGCTGGAGCTTGGCCTGCTGATCGGCCTGCTGGCGGGGCTTGCGGCCATCGTGCCGTACATGGGCTTCATCATCGGCATCGGTGCGGCGCTGATCGCCGGGCTGTTCCAGTTCGGCGGCGATGTCTATCCGCTGCTGGGTATCGTCGCGGTGTTCATGGTCGGCCAGGCGCTGGAGGGCATGGTCCTGACACCCCTGCTGGTGGGTGACCGCATCGGCCTGCATCCGGTGGCGGTGATCTTCGCCATCCTCGCCGGTGGCGAACTGTTCGGCTTCACCGGCGTGCTCCTGGCCTTGCCGGCGGCGGCGGTGATCATGGTGCTGCTGCGGCACATGCATGACTTCTATAAAAGGTCGGATATGTATGGTGAGAAGATCGATCCGGATCTCTGAGTAATGGCCAAAGGCTTGCGCTGACTTACCGCTCGGCGCAAGCCTTTGATTTTCTTCGCTCATTGTGCGACCGGCGTCGCAGGTATAGACTTTGCAAACTTTTACCAAGGGCCCTTTGCGGTTCTTCGCAACCGCCCAGCCAGCATGAAACCGATCCAGTTGCCCCTGGGTGTGCGTCTGCGCGATGACGCCACCTTCATCAACTACTATCCGGGTGCCAACGCCGCAGCATTGGGCTACGTCGAGCGACTCTGCGAAGCCGACGCCGGCTGGACCGAAAGCCTGATCTATCTGTGGGGCAAGCAGGGGGTCGGCCGTACCCATCTGTTGCAGGCTGCCTGCCTGCGCTTCGAGCAACTGGGCGAACCCGCCGTCTATCTTCCCCTAGCGCAACTTCTCGACCGTGGTGTCGAACTGCTCGACCACCTCGAGCAGTACGAACTGGTGTGCCTCGACGATCTGCACGTGATCGCCGGCAAGCCGGAGTGGGAGGAGGCCATGTTCCACCTGTTCAATCGCCTGCGCGACAGTGGCCGGCGCTTGCTCCTGGCGGCCTCCGCCTCGCCGCGGGAACTGCCGATCAAGCTGCCCGACCTCAAGTCCCGCCTGACCATGGCGCTGATCTTCCAGATGCGCGCCCTGACCGACGAAGACAAGCTGCGTGCCCTGCAACTGCGTGCCTCGCGCCGCGGCCTGCACATGACCGACGAAGTCGGGCACTTCATCCTCACGCGCGGTACCCGCAGCATGAGCGCGCTGTTCGACCTGCTGGAGCGTCTGGACCAGGCCTCGCTGCAGGAAAAACGCAAGCTGACCATCCCGTTCCTGAAGGAAACGTTGGGCTGGTAAACCGCGTCCTTGACCCACGGCACATAAAAGTCACATTTTTTTCGATTGAATTTGCAAATCAAATCGATAGGAGGCATAGTCGCGGCTTCATTAAATTCAAGCCACGGTCGTGCCCATGCTGAATCGCTTCGCACCCCTCGTGCCCCTCGCACTCGTGACACTGCTGTTCGGCTGCGCCGCTCATAGCCCGGCCCCGCAAGAGCAAGATCACTTCTCCGTTTCCGCCAAGTCCGCTACCAAGTCCACCGTTGACGCTTCGGTCTTCGAAGAAGAGCTGGCTACCGAGCAGGATCTGGAAGAATTCTCCGGCAGCAAGTCCTACCAGTTGCCAGTCCTGGCCGACAGCATCCTCGAGCGTGGCATGTCGCTGATCGGTACCCGCTACCGCTTCGGTGGCACCTCCGAGCAGTCGGGCTTCGATTGCAGCGGTTTCATCGGTTATCTGTTCCGCGAGGAAGCCGGCATGAACCTGCCGCGTTCGACCCGCGAGATGATCAACGTGGATGCCCCGCTGGTGTCGCGCAACAACCTCAAGCCGGGTGACCTGCTGTTCTTCAGCACCAACGGCCGCGGTCGCGTCAGCCATGCCGGTATCTACCTCGGCGACAACCAGTTCATCCACTCCAGCAGCCGTCGCAGCGGTGGCGTGCGTATCGACAGCCTCGGCGATCGCTACTGGAGCAAGACCTTCATGGAAGCCAAGCGCGCACTGGCGATGGCTCCAGCGGCACCGACGACACTTTCGCGCAACTAAGCGATTCCCGCAGGTGTCAGACACACGGCGACTATGCTGAAAAGCTAGTCGCCGTGCGTGTTTACGGAAAACGTCTAATCTGATTTCTCACCACTTTCACCGGCCTTGAGCCGGACCTTCAGACAGGATGTTCTGATGAAGACGATGATGGCGCGTCTAGCGGTATTGTCCCTGGCAGCACTGCTCGGTGCCTGTTCCAGTCACGCCCCGACCCCTCCCCAGGTGGTCCAGCGGGCCTATGTTCCTGCCCAGATCACCTACTCGCCAGCCGCTGAGGACGTGCTTTTCCGCGCGCTCGGCCTGGTCGGCACGCCCTATCGCTGGGGTGGCAACACGCCGGACTCCGGGTTCGATTGCAGTGGCCTGATCGGCTATGTCTATCGCGACGCGGCGGGTATCTCGCTGCCCCGTTCGACCCGGGAGATGATCGTCATGCGCGCCCCGGATGTGCAGCGTGATTCGCTGCAGTCGGGGGACGTGGTGTTCTTTGCGACGAACGGTGCCAGCCAGGTGAACCATGCGGGCATCTATGTTGGCGAGGGGCGTTTCGTGCATGCCCCGTCCACGGGTGGGACGGTGCGGCTGGACTACCTGTCGAACAACTACTGGCAGAAGAGTTACCTGAATGCCAAGCGGGTGTTGCTGGCGCCTTCGCATCTGGCGCACAACCCTTAAGATCGATTGGGGCTGATGGCCTCATCGCTGGCAAGCCAGCTCCCACAGGTTCACCACTAGGCTCAGGCCTGATGTGATCCTTGTGGGAGCTGGCTTGCCA
>DQAA01000581.1:3287-3445 GCA_003523465.1 Pseudomonas sp. | reverse complement strand
CCGCCTGACTCCGTCCGACAGCAGCCTGGCCGCCGCCCTCGGTGGTGACGCGCTGAAGCCGGAGAAGTCGCGCAACCTCGGCTTCGGCGTGACCTGGCAACCGGCGCCACGCACCAGCATCACCGCCGACGCCTACCTGATCGACATCGACGACCGCA
>DQAA01000581.1:0-3234 GCA_003523465.1 Pseudomonas sp. | reverse complement strand
AACGCCTACGACACCCGCACCAAGGGCCTGGATATCGTCGCCGACCACAGCACCGACTTCGGCGCCTGGGGCGATGTGCGCTGGAGCCTGGCGTTCAACTGGAACAAGACCAGCATCGAGGACGTCCGCGACACCCCGGCCTCCCTGGCCGGCTCCGGAGTGACCCTGGTGGGCCGCGACCGCGAGGGCGACCTGACCGTGGCCAGCCCGGAAACCAAGTGGATCCTCGGCGCCAACTGGAAGGTCGACGACCTGGCGATCAACCTGCAGACCACCCGCTATGGCAGCGTCAAGACCCTCGCGGTCAACCCCAGCGGCGATCGCAGCTTCGGCGCCAAATGGATCACCGACCTGGACATCGCCTACACCTTCTTCGACCAGCTGACCGTCAGCGTCGGCGCCACCAACCTGTTCGACGTGCGCCCCGACAAGCACGCGGTGTACAGCCCGCTGGGCCTGGCGCCCTACGGCAACCCGCCGTTCCACCCCGGTGGCGGCTACTGGTACAGCAAGATCGCCTACGACTTCTGATCCACCTGGCCGTGCCGCCAGGATGCGGCGCGGCTCTTCGACGAGGAACGCCCATGAGACTGCAACGAACCCTGGCCAGCGCGGCCATCCTGCTCGCCCTGGGCCTCGCGGGTTGCTCGCCCTCGCAACCGGATGCCCAGGCCGCGAGCACCCTGAAGATCGCCTTCTTCAACGACAACACCCAACTGGTCAGCATCGATCCGTTCCAGGTCTATTGGCTGGAACACCGGGTGGTGCTGCGCAACGTGGTCGAGGCCCTGACCGACCAGGACCCGCAGACCGGGCAGATCATTCCCTGGCTGGCCGAACGCTGGGAGATCAGCCCCGATGCCCGCGAGTACACCTTCCACCTGCGCCAGGGCGTGACCTTCAGCAACGGCGAGCCCTTCGATGCGCAAGCGGTGAAGACCGCCTTCGATAGCAACAAGGCCTTCGCCGCCGAGCTGCCCAGCACCTTCGGCGCCACCTACCTGGCCGGCTACGATCACGCCGAAATCCTCGACCCGCACAGCATCAAGCTGGTGCTGAGCAAACCCAACGCCGGCTTCCTCCAGGCCACCTCCACCACCAACCTGTCGATCCTCGCCCCCGAGTCCTACCGCAAGACCGCCAAGGAACGCTCCCTCGGTGCGGTGATCGGCAGCGGCCCGTTCAAGATCGAGCACTACACCCCGGAAAGCGGCCTGCGCCTGGTGCGTCGCGAGGGCTATGCCTGGGCGTCGGCCAACGTGCAGAACAAGGGCGATGCGCACCTGTCGGCCATCGAGGTCAGCTACGTGCCGGAGGAAAGCGTGCGCAACGGCCTGTTCCTGCAAGGCAAAGTGGACATCCTCTGGCCGCGGGTGCCGTTCTCCGAGGTCGACCTGCAGCTCTTCCAGCGCAACGACGCGACCATCCAGAGCCGCTCCCTGCCCGGCCCTGCGCTGAACCTCTACCCGAACACCCGGGGCAACCGCATCCTCGCCGAGCAGAAGGTGCGCCAGGCCCTGCTCAAGGCCATCGACCGCAAGAGCTACGCCAGCACCGTCTACAACGCCGCCTTCCCGGTGGTGGACGGGGTCTACGACGTGACCACCCCGTATTTCCGCAGCCAGGGCGACAAGCTCGCCTACGACCCGCAAGGCGCGGCGAAGCTGCTGGACGAAGCCGGATGGCCCCTCGGCCAGGACAACTACCGCTACAAGGACGGCAAGCGCCTGACCCTGCAATACAACCTGCCCGGCAAGGAAACCGCGGGCGATGTGCTGATCCAGGACCAACTGCGCAAGGTCGGCATCGACCTCAAGTTCAAGGTCCAGACCACCGCCGAATGGGCCGCCGCCAACGCCGCCGGTGCCTACGACCTGACCTACAGCTACATGACCCGGGCCGACCCGATCGTCCTGCAGACCATCCTCGACCCGCGCAGCGCCAACAGCTCGACCCTGGCCACCAACACCTACGAGCCGAACGTGCTGCCCCTGGCGCAGAACCTGTTCGACGCCGGCCTCACCGCCACCGCCGCCGAACAACGGGCCGACGCCTACGGCCAGTTGCAGGACCTGCTGATCGACCAGGGCTCGGCGATCCCGGTGTACGAGCGGGTCTGGCAGGCAGCGACCTCCAAGCGGGTGCAGAACTTCCGCTGGAGCGCCGAAGGTTTCGCCTTCCTCAATGACATCGAGGTCAAGCCATGAGCCGCTACCTGCTCGGCCGCATCGCCCAGGCCGCGCTGGTGTTGTGGGGGGCGTACAGCATCACCTACTTCATTCTCTACCTGCTGCCGGGGGACCCGCTGAGCATCATGCTCAGTGCCTCGGGCATGGAGATCGATGCGCTGTCGCCGGAGCAACTGGCCAAGGCCAAGGCCTACTACGGGCTCGACCAGGGGCTGCTGGAGCGCTACTTCAACCTGCTGATCGGCGTGTTGCAGGGTGACCTGGGCCAGTCGCTGACGTTGAATCGCCCGGTCACCGAGATTCTTGCCGAACGCCTGCCGCAGACCCTGGCCCTGGCCGGGTTCGCCATCGTCCTGTCGCTGATCGGCGGCGTGGGCCTGGCCTATCTCGCCGCCTACGTGCGCTGGCAACCCTTGAAAACCGCGCTGTCGCGCCTGCCGGCCCTGGGTTTTTCCGTGCCGGTGTTCTGGATGGGCCTGCTGCTGATCCAGATCTTCGCCTTCGGCCTGGGCTGGTTCCCGGCCACCGNNGTCGGCTTCGACAGCCTGGTGCTGCCGGCGGTGACCCTGGCGATCCCCAGCGCGGCGGTCTACGCCCAGGTGCTGCAACGGGGCTTCCAGGATGTCTGGCGCGAGCCCTATATCGTCACCGCCTATGCCAAGGGCCTGAGTCGTGCCCAGGTCCAGGCGCGCCACGGCCTGCGCAATGCCGCCCTGCCCCTGCTGACCCTGGTCGGCCTGCAGGTGGGCAATACCGTGTCTGGCGCGGTGCTGGTGGAAACCATCTTCGCCCGCAACGGCGTCGGCCGCCTGGTCCAGGAAGCCGTGTTGCGCCAGGACATCCCCCTGGTGCTGGCAGTGGTAGCGGTATCCGCCGCGGCCTTCGTGCTGGTCAATCTGCTGGTGGACCTGCTCTATCCCATCCTCGATCCGCGCATCACCCATGCGCCCAAGGTGAGCTGAGATGACCGTACTGCAACGTCTGATTCCCGTGACCGGCGACGCCGCCCCGTGGCGTCCGCGCCGTCGCCTGCAACGCCTGTTCG
>DQAA01000580.1 GCA_003523465.1 Pseudomonas sp. | reverse complement strand
CCACTCGGGAAGGGGGCTGCTAAGGCGTTTGCCCTGCTCCGGCAGCACATCGTCGAGCCAGGCGCAGGGCACTTGATGACGGCGCAGCCAGGCGAGCACATCGAGGGCGCCGGGCGTGGGGTGGACCGGCGCATCCTTGGCAGCTTCCAGGCTGCGTCCGCCGAAATCGACCAGGCAGCCACGAAGTCCGAACAACAGCGCAGTGAAGGCGGGTGCGTGAGGCATGGCAACATCCCTGAAATAGCAGGACGTTACCGGGCGCGGATGACGGTTTGGTGACGCTCCCGTGAAGGCGCTCGCGTCAACTATTTGCGACGCAGGCGTTGCGAGGCTTTATACTTGCCCACTTTGGCGCGGAGCTCTCGGGGCTCCGTTCAGCGTTTCATCCAGGAGAATGACTATGCGTGGGATCGGTACGGGCGTGCTCGATCGTTTGTTCCGGGCCAGTGTCTGCGCAACCGCGCTGCTGGCGCCGTTCGCTGCCCAGGCGGCTACCGAGGAGGATCCCTGGGAGAGCCTCAACCGACCTATCTTCCGCTTCAACGACACCGTCGATACCTACGCGCTGAAACCCATCGCGCAAGGCTACGAATGGATCACCCCGCAGTTCCTGCAGGATGGCGTGCACAACATCTTCCGCAACCTGGGTGACGTGACCAACCTCGCCAACAACGTGCTCCAGCTCAAGCCCCATGCGGCTGGCGTGGACACTGCGCGGTTGATCGTCAACACCACCTTCGGCCTCGGCGGCTTCTTCGACGTAGGTACCAGGATGGGCCTGCAGCGCAATGACGAAGACTTCGGCCAGACCCTCGGCTACTGGGGCGTCAGCAGCGGCCCGTACGTGATGCTGCCGCTGTTCGGTCCGAGCACCGTGCGTGATGCCCTGGCCAAGTACCCGGACACCTACACCGAACCCTACCGCTACATCGACCACGTACCGACCCGCAACTCCACCCTGGGCGTGGATATCGTCGATACCCGGGCCAGCCTGCTGTCGGCAGAGAAGATGATCCGCGGCGACAAGTACACCTTCATTCGCAACGCCTACCTGCAGAACCGCGAGTTCAAGGTCAAGGACGGCGAGGTGGAAGACGACTTCTGATATTTGTTGCGAAATGCGAAAAGGCGACCCTCGGGTCGCCTTTTCATTTTCAGCTCGTCTCACTGCATCGACAGGATGCGCAGCCCGAGTTTTTGCTGATTGTCCGGCTGGTCGGCGATCCACACCACCTCGGTGCTGGCCTCCAGGCCCTTGAGCGCGGGGTGGTCGGAATCGATCCTGACCAGCAAGGTGTCACCGACCTGGAAGGTGCGTGGCGCCTGGATCTGCATGCCGCTGCTGGACAGGTCCAGGCAGACCGCCGCTACCACCTGGTCAGCGTGGATCAGGGTGACATCGGCATCGACCCGCATCCTGATGAAATCCCGCTTCTCGCTGTAGCCGTCGAACGTCTGATTCATCCCTTGATCCTTACATTGAGTTGGCACAAACCGGGTTTTTATAACTCCCGGTGATTTGCGCTGTAAAGACCGGCGCGAGAGCGTCGCCGCATGCTTGAAACGCCTGACGGATGGGAGTACCGTCTGCGCCTTACAGGGCACCTCTGCCTGTTGTCGGTCAGGCATTTCTGACGGACGACTCGGAAACACAGAGTGGCTAGAAGAGAATCCAGTACGTGAGCTCCAGCCTGTCGAGCCGCCTACGCCAACCTATTTCTGGCGCCGTTTGCCCACATGCAGAAAACCAGTGCAACGCTGCTGATTATCGATGACGACGACGTGGTGCGCGAAAGTCTCGCCGCCTATCTGGAAGACAGCGGTTTCAGCGTCCTGCAGGCAAGCAATGGCCAGCAGGGTCTCGAAGTGTTCGAACAGGATCGGCCCGACCTTGTGATCTGCGATTTGCGCATGCCGCAAATGGGCGGGCTGGAGCTGATTCGCCAGGTGACCGAGCGCGCCCCGGACCTGCCGGTGATCGTGGTTTCCGGTGCCGGGGTGATGAACGATGCCGTCGAAGCCCTGCGTCTCGGTGCCGCCGACTACCTGATCAAGCCCCTGGAAGACCTCGCCGTCCTCGAGCATTCGGTGCGTCGCGCCCTCGATCGCGCGCGCCTGGTCCTGGAAAACCAGCGTTACCGGGAAAAGCTCGAAACCGCCAACCGCGAACTGGAAGCCAGCCTGCACCTGCTGCAGGAAGACCAGACCGCCGGCCGCCAGGTGCAGATGAACATGCTCCCGGAAAGCCCGTGGCACTGCGGCGGCTTCTCCTTCGAGCACCAGATCATTCCGTCGCTATACCTCTCCGGTGACTTCGCCGACTACTTCCGGGTCGATGAGCGGCGTATCGCGTTCTATCTCGCGGACGTATCCGGCCACGGTGCTTCATCGGCGTTCGTCACGGTGCTGCTCAAGTTCATGACCACCCGGCTGCTCTTCGAATTCAAGCGCGCCGGTTCGCTGCGCGACTTCAAGCCATCGGAAGTGCTCGGCCACATCAACCGCGGCCTGATCAACTGCAAGCTGGGCAAGCACGTGACCATGGTGGGCGGGGTCATCGACGAAGACACCGGCCTGCTGACCTATTCGATTGGCGGTCATCTGCCGTTGCCGGTGCTGTTCACGCCGGGGCAGGGCCGTTACCTCGAAGGCCGCGGCCTGCCGGTGGGCCTGTTCGACGAGGCGACCTACCAGGATCACGTCATGGAACTGCCGGAGCAGTTCAGCCTGACCCTGCTCTCCGACGGCATTCTTGACCTTTTGCCCGGCGACACACTCAAAGATAAAGAAGCGGCCCTGCCTGAAATCATCAGGGACGCGGGCGGCAGCCTGGATGGCCTGCGGCAACGATTCGAATTGGCTACGCTTGGGGAGATGCCGGATGATATCGCCCTATTGGTGTTGAGCAGGAACCTTCAATGAGTACCGGTAGAATCCAGTTCGCCGAGCAGAGCGGCACCTTTGTTCTGAAATTTGTCGGTGAAGTGCGCCTGACCCTGTGTTCGGCGCTGGATGCGACGATTGAAAAGATCTTCACTGCGCTGAATTTCTCGACGATCGTCATCGATCTGACGGAAACCCAGAGCATCGACAGCACCACCCTGGGCCTGCTGGCCAAGCTGTCGATCCTGTCGCGGCAGAAGGTCGGGCTGCTGCCGACCGTGGTCACCACCCACGCCGACATCACCCGGCTGTTGCAGTCGATGGGTTTCGACCAGGTGTTCAACATCGTCGACCGCCCGATTCCCTGCCCTGAATGCCTCACCGACCTGCCTTCCCAGGACCAGGACGAAGAAGTGGTGCGTTCCAAGGTGCTGGAGGCGCACAAGATCCTGATGGGCCTGAACGACTCCAACCGCGAGGCGTTCCACGACCTGGTGAATGCGCTGGAGCGCAGCTAGGTCTCTATTCCTCTTCAGGGCCTTATCCCCCACAGTTATCGCGTGCACCGCGAGACCTGTGGGAGTCCGCCCG
>DQAA01000579.1 GCA_003523465.1 Pseudomonas sp. | reverse complement strand
GGGCTGGGCTGTCGCCGTGGCGCCCCGGCCAGCGAGCTGGCCGGGTTGCTGCGGGATGTGATGCAGTCACGCAACCTGCCCTTCGCTGCCCTGGCCGGCCTGGCCAGTATCGACCTCAAGCGCGAGGAGCCCGGCCTGCTGCAACTGGCCAGGGATCTCGATCTGCCTTTGGGCTTCTTCAGCGCCGCACAACTCGCCCCCTACGCACCGCGCCTGAGCCACCNNCTGTTATGGCGTGGCGGAAAGCAGCGCCCTGGCCCTGGCCGAACAGGTGAGCGGCAGCCCGGCGCAACTGCGGGTCGAACGCATCGTGCGCGACGACATGACCCTGGCATTGGCCTGGGCCCCCGCTTCTGGCGGATAATCCGCCGCCCCGCTTTTCAGAGACTTCCCATGACCGTCTATTTCATCGGTGCCGGCCCCGGCGACCCGGAGCTGATCACTGTCAAGGGCCAACGCCTGATCCGTCAGTGCCCGGTCATCATCTACGCCGGCTCCCTGGTGCCCGCCGCGGTGCTCGACGGGCATAGCGCCGAAACCGTGATCAACAGCGCCGAGCTGCATCTGCAGCAGATCATCGAGGCAATCGCCGCCGCCCATGCCAAGGGCCAGGATGTGGCCCGGGTACATAGCGGCGATCCGAGCCTGTATGGCGCCATCGGCGAACAGATCCGCCATCTGCGCGAGCTGGGCATTCCCTACGAGATCATCCCCGGCGTCACCGCCACTGCCGCCAGTGCCGCCCTGCTCGGCTGCGAACTGACCCTGCCGGACATCGCCCAGAGCGTGATCCTCACCCGCTTCGGTGACTCCTCGCCGATGCCGGAAGGTGAAGCCTTGGCCAGCCTGGCCAGCCACAAGACCACCCTGGCGATCCACCTGGGGGTGCGCCATCTGGCAAGAATCGTCGAGGAACTGCGCCCGCACTACGGCGGCGACTGCCCGATCGCCGTGGTCCACCGCGCCACCTGGCCCGACCAGGACTGGGTACTGGGGACCCTGGACGATATCGTCGGGCTGACGGCGGCCAAGGGCTTCAAGCGGACTGCGCTGATCCTGGTGGGCCGGGTGCTGGCCAGCGACAGCTTCAGCGAGTCGGCGCTGTATCGCGCCGGGCATGCCCACCTGTATCGACCCTGAGGCATATTGCATTGCCATCACCGCGCCTGCACTCTACGGCGACCACCACCCGAGAAAGGATTGCCCCCGATGCTGGAACTTCGTCCTTGCTGCGAATGCTGCGCCACGCCCCTGCCAGGCGACAGCCGTGACGCGATGATTTGTTCGTTCGAATGCACGTATTGCCGCAGCTGTGCGGACGATCAATTGAAGGGCAAGTGCCCGAATTGCGGGGGTGAGTTGCAGCCGCGGCCGGCGCGGGTCGGGGAAAAGCTGGCGAAGAACCCGGCGACCACGGTGCGGACGGTGAAAGCCGAGGGCTGCGCGGCGCACTGATCCCTCGTAAACGACACGGGCCTTGCAGGAGCGCCCCTGCAAAGCCCGTGTCGATTCGTCTACATCAATGCGCCTGCATCTTGCTCTTGATGAACCCCACCAGCCAGGTCAGCACCGCGCCACCGGCGCCGCCGCCGATCACGCTGCTGATGATGGTTGAAAGATCCAGGGAGCCGTCCGCACCGGCCTGGGCCAGCGAAGGGTCGCCGGACAGATGGGCCAGGACCTGCCCCACCACCACGCCACCTACCCCGCCAAGAACACTGTTGAGCAGNNATGCCCTCCTTGCTCAACCCTGCCGCATTGCCGCCAATCACACCACTGATGATCTGCACGACCAGACTGATGATATCCATCGCAATAGCCTCTCTTGAGCGTCTTCAAGGACGCCTCGCGTGCGGGCTACTGCGGATACGGCACTACCAACTGGCATTGAGGCGTCGAGGTCCGGCCGACGACGGCAAGCTGTGGCGGATACCCGACAGTATATGTAGGACTTTTTACTTGCGCGAATGACCGGCTCAGGGCCTGACGTTCTTCAGCTCGCCCAGCAGGCCCAGGAGCGTCTGCAGCTTTTCCTCGCCGAACTGTTCGAGGATGCGCTGGTAATTGCGCTCCATATCCTCGCTCATGGCGATGAAGCATTGCTGGCCCTGCTCGGTCAGGCCGACGAAGACCCGGCGCTGGTCGGTGCTGGACTTCTTGCGCCGCACCAGGCCATCGCGTTCCAGGCGACTGAGCACGCCGGTCATGCTGGGCTTGAGGATGCAGGCCTGCTCGGCCAGCTGATGACTCTCCAGCTCGCCCTGCTGGCGCAGGATGCGGATCACCCGCCATTGCTGTTCGGTCAGGCCGTGTTCGTTGAGGGAGGGACGGAAGAAGGCCATGGCGGCCTCGCGGGCCTGCAGCAGGGTCAGGGTCAGGGACGGTCTAGGTTTGGGCATGGTCAGACTGATATCAACGGTGATTGCGCAGCTTAAAAGCCGGGCTTTCGGGCCGCAAGGGGCGCATCAGGACAGAACAAGCGGAGCGATCGGATTCGTTAAATATAATGAACTGATCTGTTGGATATACATCACATTTCTACGCGAAATATCAGTGAGTTAACCGATAAACCTCGGGCTATACGTTAAAAAATATGCACACGAATTCATGAATACGCTTGATATATTTAACGGCTCTGGCAAGCTATGCGGCAGGTTTCGACCGGGAATCGACGTTCGCGTGCACCCCGGCAGTGCTCGGAACCTCAGGCAGCGCAAGGTCCTTACCAGCGCGCCTGCACAACAATGACAGGCCGCGCCTGTCCCAAGGTGACATATGCCCAACAGCAACATTGGCAATAAGAATCAAAAATCCCGCAAACCCGTGGTCCTGATGACCATGGGCACTCAAGAGCGCAAGGGTCACGATTATCAGGTGATGACCCACAAGTACATCGTGCCGCTGGTGGAACACGCCGGCTGCGTCCCGGTGATGGTGCCGACCTGCTGCGGCGTCGAGGATCTCGAACAATATCTGGACATGGCCGACGGCGTGTACCTGACCGGTGCCGGGAGCAACATCGACCCGGCCCTCTACGGCCAGGAAAACGAAACCCCGGGCAAGGCCCAGGACCGTGACCGCGACCTCTTCGACCTGCCCCTGGTACAACTGGCAATCGCCCGTGGCCTGCCGATCTTCGGTATCTGCCGCGGCATGCAGGAAATCAACGTGGCCCTGGGTGGCGATATCTACCAGAAGGTCTACGCCGAGCCCGGCTTCAACGACCACCGGGAAAACCCGGACGACCCGGTAGACGTGCAATACGCCGCCTCGCACAGCGTGCGCCTGAAGCCGGACAGCTGGCTGCGCGAATTGCTGCAGAGCGACGAAATCCGCGTCAACTCGCTGCACGGCCAAGGCCTGAAAACCCTCGGTGACGGCGTCGAAGCGCTGGCCCATGCCGAAGACGGACTGGTCGAGGCGATCCATGCGCCGAGCCTGTCGCCCTTCCTCTTCGCGGTGCAATGGCACCCGGAATGGCAGGCGGCGAAAAACCCTGATTCGGTGCGGATGTTCGAGGCGTTTGGCGAAGCGTGCCGGGCCCAGTCAGCAAAGAAGCAGCACGGCAAGACCCAAAGCATCGCTTGAGATAACAGATTCAAGCCATTGATTTAAATAGATTTTTAGATCATGAAAAAGGCCGTATCGCGGGCATAGCGATACGGCCTTTTTTGTATTTCAATACTCGTAAATCGAACAAATCACTTCACAAAATCAAGATATCTTGTTGTTTTTAATAGGCTTTTTATCAATCTACAATTTGCTTTAACAAAAATTCACAACCGATTGATTTTGTTATGGAAAAGCCTCCAAAGCCGGTTCCATTCCGGCCTTCCCCGCCAGGTTCCCCTCGATCTGCCCCGACAACGACCAGACCCCGGCCATGACCCCGGTCCCGTGGTTTTCCATAAGGTTCTGCCACTCCTCGTTCAACGCGACATTGAGGATCACCCGCAATTGGTCGACCATTTCCGGCCGGTCGCTTTCGTGCATCATCGCACCGATCCCGGCGGACGCCAGGGAGATGGCCATGCCCGCCGCCTTGCCCACCGCCGCCGCTACCGCGCTGAGTGCGCCACGAGGAGCCAGGGTCGCTTCCAGGCGGGTACTGGCCTTGCTCGCCACCGAAGACAGGCCGTTGTCC
>DQAA01000225.1 GCA_003523465.1 Pseudomonas sp. | reverse complement strand
TTGCGGGAAGCCTTGCACGGCGGCGCGGGTGTTGCGGAACAGCACGCGGCCGGTGCCGTGGCGGTCCAGCAGTTCGCGGATCAGACGGGCGCTGGCCTGGGTGTCACCGTCGTTGACGGCGGCCAGCAGGGCTTCGCCTTCGGCACCGAGGAAGCCCTGGATGGTGGCGTGGGCTTTCGGCGACAGACGGCCGTTGTCGAGCNNTTCAACGAACTGCTCGAAGTCGTGGAAGCGGTTGGGATCCAGCAGGCGCAGACGGGCGAAGTGGCTGTCCTGGCCGAGCTGTTCCGGGGTGGCGGTGAGCAGGAGGACACCGGGGATGACTTCGGCAAGTTGCTCGACCAGCGCGTATTCCGGGCTGGCCTGTTCTTCATGCCAGACCAGGTGGTGGGCTTCGTCGACGACCATCAGGTCCCAGCCGGCGGCGAACAGCGCGTCCTGGGCCTTATCGTCATCGACCAGCCATTCCAGGGCGACCAGCGCCAACTGGGCATCTTCGAACGGGTTGCTGGCGTCGCTTTCGATGAAGCGCTCGGCGTCGAACAGGGCGACCTGCAGGTTGAAGCGCCGGCGCATTTCCACCAGCCACTGGTGCTGGAGGTTTTCCGGGACCAGGATCAGCTCGCGGTTGGCGCGACCCGAGAGCAGCTGGCGATGGATCACCAGGCCGGCCTCGATGGTCTTGCCCAGGCCCACTTCGTCCGCCAGCAGAACCCGCGGCGCGATACGGTCGGCCACTTCACGGGCGATATGCAGCTGGTGGGCGATCGGTTGCGCACGTACGCCACCCAGGCCCCACAGCGACGACTGCAACTGGCGGCTGGTGTGCTCCAGGGTGTTGTAGCGCAGGGAGAACCACGACAGCGGGTCGATCTGCCCGGCGAACAGACGGTCGCTGGCCAGGCGGAACTGGATGAAGTTGGAAAGCTGGGTTTCCGGCAGGGTACGCGGCTGGTTCTGCGCGTCGAGGCCGTGATAGACCAGCAGGTCGTCGATCGTCTCGACTTCGCGGACGGTCAGTTTCCAGCCTTCGAAATGGGTGATCTGGTCACCTGGAGAGAAACGCACCCGGGTCAGCGGGGCGTTGCGCAGGGAGTACTGGCGGGGGTCGCCAGTCGCCGGGTAGAGCACGGTCAACAAGCGGCCGTCCTGTGCCAGAACGGTACCCAGACCCAGCTCGGCTTCGCTGTCGCTGATCCAGCGTTGTCCCGGTTGATACTGCTGCGCCATACTGCCTGACTCCCGCCATGAAAAAGCTGGCTATCTTAACGGATAGCGGCCTTTAGACCAAAGATTCCGGCCATCTGCCAGCTGAGTGGACATCCCTGGCCCGTCCGTCGATTGCCCGGGACATCCTGCAACATGGCCCTGGGATGCCGGTCAAAGCCTCAAGCATAGAGATATCGAGCCGATATAAAGGGTGACAGGAGACCGAACGCCATGCTGCCACCGCTGATTCCACTGAGCGCCGCCCCCATCACGCAGCAAATGGATCCGGTCAAGCCGACCCCGGATATCAAGCCCGTGGTGCCTACCCAGCCTGCCTCCAGCGAAGGTGCCATCGACCTCAAGCATCGCGACCCGGAGCAGGCTGCGCTGTTGTTGCGCGAGGAGCAGCGCCGCCGCCAGGGCCAGCACGGCGGGCAGCAAGGCTTTGAAGAACAGTCTGAAGACCCTTACCTGCCGACGCCCGGCGACGATCTCAATGCCGACAACACCGTACCGGTCGCGCCCTTGATGGGCGGCGAGAACCGCCAGGGCCTGCTGGTGGACATCGAAGTCTGAAACGGGACTTTGCAGTATCGGCGCCAGCCTTCATGATGACCGCTCCGCTGTTTGCCTTCCGAGCCCGACCATGAGCCAAGACGACANNAGCGCGCCCGCCGCATCCACGATCTCAATGACAAACGCCTGAACGAAGTGCGCAAGGCCTTCGAGCAGGCGATGCCGATCGGCGCTGCGAAGAAAACCAAGAAGAAGCCCAAGGGCAAACCCTCCAAGCGCTGAAAAGCTTGATGCAGGTCAAGCCTGCACCCGCCTCCGGCGCTCGCTCCGAGCGCCATTGACCTCGGTCAATTTTCCCTCCCGGCACATTCGCTACTGTTCACTCATCGGACAGGCACAGGCAAATGGAGGCCGACATGTTCTTCGATAATGTGGTTGTCGCTGGCGTTGTCACGGTCGGATTGATGTTTGTTTTCTTCGCTGGTTTCGGACTTTTCATCTGGAAGGACTCGCAAAAGCGCAAAGACCGCTGATCCTTCCCGATACAACGAGCACGCAAGGCATTTAGGGCGACTTCGGTCGCCCCTTTTTTTTGCCTGGATTTTTTGACCGCTGCCCCTTGTGGGCGCGACGAAGGTGTCAATCCGGAAAAGATGCTGGACTTATGATAGTTAGCTAGCTAATAATTTTGCTTCGGATCTTTCCGATCCGCTGTCTATCGTTAACTCCACCGTCCTCCAGGTTCGCCTTCCGTGCCCATCACCCTGCACGCGCTGTTCGCGCCAAACAAAGCCGCTTTGCAATTCGCCATCAAGACCCTGCTTGGTGGCGGGCTGGCGTTGTGGCTGGCGTTGCGCTGGGGCCTGGAGCAACCGGCCTGGGCCCTGATGACCGCGTTCATCGTCGCCCAGCCGCTCTCGGGCATGGTTCTGCAAAAGGGCCTGGCGCGTTTGCTCGGGACGCTGGTCGGCACCGTTATGTCGGTGGTCTTCATCGCTGTCTTCGCCCAGACCCCATGGCTGTTCCTGATCTGCCTGGCGCTCTGGCTGGGCCTGTGTACCGCGTGTTCGACCCTGTTGCGCAGCGCCTGGGCCTACGCCTTCGTGTTGGCCGGGTACACCGTGGCGATCATCGCCTTGCCGGCGATCAGTCATCCCTTGCAGGTGTTCGACCAGGCGGTGGCGCGCTGCACCGAGATCAGCCTGGGCATTGTCTGCGCCACCCTGGCCAGCGCCTTGCTCTGGCCGCTGCGGGTCGAACAGCAACTGGCGGGGCAGGCGCGCCAGGCCTGGCAAAGTGGTTTGCAGGCAGCCAGCGCGACCCT
>DQAA01000003.1:548-4001 GCA_003523465.1 Pseudomonas sp. | reverse complement strand
GTGAGCAAGGTCGAGATCGCCGGCCCGGGCTTCCTCAACTTCTTCCAGAACACCCAGGCCCTGGCTTCGCGCCTGGACGCCGCCCTGGCCGACGCCAAGCTCGGCGTGCACAAGGCCGGTGCCGCGCAGAAGGTGGTGATCGACCTGTCCGCGCCGAACCTGGCCAAGGAAATGCACGTCGGCCACCTGCGCTCCACCATCATCGGTGANNAACCACGTCGGCGACTGGGGCACCCAGTTCGGCATGCTGATGGCCTACCTGCAGGAAAACCCGATCACCAGCGACGAGCTGTCGGACCTGGAGAACTTCTACCGCGCAGCCAAGAAGCGCTTCGACGAGTCCCCGGAGTTCGCCGACCGCGCCCGCGGCCTGGTGGTCAAGCTGCAGGCCGGCGACGCCGAGTGCCTGAAGCTGTGGACCCGCTTCAAGGACATCTCCCTGTCCCACTGCCAGAAGACCTACGAGCTGCTCAACGTCAAGCTGACCATGGCCGACGTGATGGGCGAGAGCGCCTACAACGATGACCTGGCCAACGTGGTCAGCGACCTCAAGGCCAAGGGCCTGCTGGTCGAGAGCAATGGCGCCCAGTGCGTGTTCCTCGAAGAATTCAAGACCGCCGACGGCGAGCCGCTGCCGGTGATCGTGCAGAAGGCCGACGGCGGCTATCTCTACGCCACCACCGACCTGGCCGCCGTGCGCTACCGCAGCAACGTGCTGCACGCCGACCGCGCCCTGTACTTCGTCGACCAGCGCCAGGCCCTGCACTTCCAGCAGGTGTTCGAAGTGGCCCGTCGCGCCGGCTTCATCACCCATCCGATGCAGACCGAGCACATGGGCTTCGGCACCATGAACGGCGCCGACGGCCGTCCGTTCAAGACCCGTGACGGCGGCACCGTGAAGCTGATCGACCTGCTGAACGAAGCCAAGGAACGCGCCTATACCCTGGTCAAGGAAAAGAACCCGGAGCTGCCGGAAGACGAACTGCGCGCCATCGCCAAGGTGGTCGGCATCGACGCGGTGAAATACGCCGACCTGTCCAAGCACCGCGCCAGCGACTACAGCTTCAACTTCGACCTGATGCTGAACTTCGAAGGCAACACCGCGCCTTACCTGCTCTACGCCTACACCCGTGTCGCCGGCGTGTTCCGCAAGCTGGGCAAGGACTTCAGCGAAGTCGACGGCCAGATCGTCCTCCAGGCCCAGCAAGAGCAGGACCTGGCCGCGCGCCTGGCGCAGTTCGCAGAGATCCTCAACAACGTGGCCGAGAAGGGTACTCCGCATATCCTGTGCAGCTACCTGTACGACGTTGCCGGTCTGTTCTCCAGCTTCTACGAGAACTGCCCGATCCTTGCGGCGGAAACGCCGGAACAGCAGCAAAGCCGTCTGCGCCTGGCTGCCCTGACCGGCCGCACCCTGAAACAGGGCCTGGAACTGCTGGGCCTGGAAACCCTGGAGCGCATGTAAGTTGGCTGCCAAGAAAAAACCAGCTCCCAAGCGCGGCGCCAGCCGCAACCAGCCTGCGGCCAAGGCGCCGATCCCGGGCTGGATGTGGCTGGCAGCCGGCCTGACCATTGGCGCCTTCATCGTCTTCCTGATGAAGCTGGAGCCGGGTCGCGAGGACGTGAAGCGCGAAAAGCCGGAGCAGCAGAAAGCCGCCGAGAAGATCGCCGAAGCCAACAAGACGCCGCCTAGCCCGCAGGCACCTGTTAAGCCCAAGTACGACTTCTACACCTTGCTGCCGGAATCGGAAGTCATCGTGCCGCCGGAAGCCGTGCCGGAGAAAACCCCGCCGGTGCCGGCACAACCGCCAGTGACGCCAGCGGAAGCGGCGAAGATCGACACCGCCCGCGCCCAGGCCGCACTCAATGGCGAGGTACCACCGCCAGCACCACCGGTGATCAAGCCAGCGGCCACCACGCAGTTCTACCTGCAGGCCGGTTCATTCCGCAAACAGGCGGACGCGGACAAGGTCCGGGCGCAGATCATCCTGCTCGGACAATCGGTTCAGGTGGAATCCGGCACGGTCAAGGAAGAGACCTGGTATCGGGTGCTGGTCGGCCCGTTCAGCAACCGCGAACAGCTGACCGTGGCCCAGAAGCAGCTGGCCGGCAGCGGCTTCAACAACTTGCTGTTGCAGCAGCGCCAGATCCGCCAGTAACCAGCCCCGCCGCAAATGAAAAGGCCCTGATGAGAATCAGGGCCTTTTTGCTTAGTAGCGCTCCTGCGCGTTCTTCATCGAAATCTGCGTGTTCAGCGTCCAGAAGTCATACAGCACGCCGAGCAGGAACAGGCCGCCGGTGAACAGATAGATGAACCCGGTGATCCACTTGCCCATGAACATCCGGTGCACCCCGAACACACCGAGGAAAGTCAGCAGCAGCCAGGTGACGCTGTAGTTGACGGGCCCGGCGTGGAAGCGCAGGTCGGCCTCACGGTCCATGGCCGGGATCAGGAACAGGTCGATGATCCAGCCGATGCCCAGCAGACCCAGGGTGAAGAACCAGATCGTGCCGGTGACCGGCTTGCCGTAGTAGAAGCGATGCGCTCCGAGAAATCCGAAGATCCATAGCAGGTAACCGATGACCTTGCTGTGGGTGTCCGGGCGTCCTGCGTTTTGATAACCGTTCATTCATAGCCTCGACTGGTTAGGAAAAATATTTCTAAAAACGATGTGACTTTTATGGAACTTACCGACGTATGACAGTTCCGAGACGACCAGCGGATCAGAAATTGACCAGAAAGCTGTTATAAAGTTGCGCGCCCATCAACAAGAGCCTTGCCTAATGCGTTCTTTTTTCAAGACATGGCTGACTATTTGCCTACTTTTGCCCCTGGCCGCCCACGCCACCAACCGTGAGCAACGTCTTCCCAACGGCTATGCCGGATACACCGCCAATTCCACCGCGGTTCGCTCGAACAAGAGTAGTTCCGCCAAGCCCCTTAACAGTCGCCGCGCCCATAGCGCTGCCAAGCAGGTTGTCGCACAGATGCCTGCAAGCCAGAGCAGCGACGTCCTCAGCCGCGCCGTCAACCAGCTCGGCACGCCCTATCGCTGGGGTGGCAGCACGCCGGGCAAGGGCTTCGATTGCAGCGGGCTGGTGAAATACGCCTTCAACGATATTGATGAAGTCGACCTGCCGCGTACCTCCAATGCCATGGCCAATGGGGATCACGGCGTCAAGGTCGAGCGCAAGGACCTCAAGCCCGGCGACCTGCTGTTTTTCAATATCCGCAGCCGTCGTGTCAACCATGTTGCCATCTACCTGGGTAACGACCGGTTCATTCATGCCCCGCGTACCGGCAAGAACGTGACCATCGACACGCTGAACAAGCCGTACTGGAAAAAGCATTACGTGGTTGCCAAGCGTGTGCTGCCGCAGGAGCAACAGCAACTGCGCCTGGCCAAGCGCTGATCCAGCATTTTTGCTGATGGCCTCATCGCCGGCAACGCC
>DQAA01000003.1:208-511 GCA_003523465.1 Pseudomonas sp. | reverse complement strand
CCCACCACCCGGCCTAGTGCCATAAAACCCCGACAAGCGGGTAGAATGCCCCGGACCCAAAAGCTGCCGGCATCGAACCCATGTCTACCCTCGCAGACAACCTCTCCGCCCTCGCCTCCCGCATCCAGGCCGCCGCCAAGGCCGCAGGCCGTGACCCGGCGGACATCCAGCTGCTGGCCGTGAGCAAGACCAAGCCCGCCAGCGCCGTGCGCGAAGCCTTCGCCGCTGGCGTGCGCGATGTCGGCGAAAACTACCTCCAGGAAGCCCTGGGCAAACAGGCGGAATTGTCCGACCTGCCCTTGA
>DQAA01000003.1:0-133 GCA_003523465.1 Pseudomonas sp. | reverse complement strand
CCCGGATCACCTGGCGCCGCTGAACCTGTGCCTGCAGGTCAACGTCAGCGGCGAAGACAGCAAGTCCGGCTGCACCCCGCAAGAGCTGCCGGCCCTGGCCCAGGCCATCGCCGCGCTGCCGAAGGTGCGCCTG
>DQAA01000501.1 GCA_003523465.1 Pseudomonas sp. | reverse complement strand
TAAGGCCAGGCCCGGGTCCAGCAGCAGGTTGACTGCCTCCGGCTCCGGCGCCGCATGCCAGCTCGGCACGATCCACAGGCGCTGGCCGAAACGCATTGGCTGGAAGTTGTCCATCCAGCTGCGCTCCCAGTCCTGGTCGGCGATGACTTCGGCGTGGTGCTCCGGCAGCTCGGTGCCGGTCAGCAGTTGCAGGTGGGCGAACACCGCCTCGGGCTCGGCATCGGCCTCGAACAGGGCCAGCAAGTGGGTGTTGGACCACAGCGGCGTGGTGTTCAGGTCCGGCTCGAAGATCGGCTGGTCTTCGGCGTCCATGAAGGTTACGGAAACCGCGCCCACTTCCAGCAGGGCGTCTTCATAGGTTTCGGCCTGTTCCGGAGTGATGGCCAGACGAACTTGTAACCAGGGCATGGGGGTACCTTCACCAGGGGGATTCAGCGCAGTGCTGCGAAAGCCGGCCAGTTTACGCGAGCCCGGCGGCAAAGTGGATAACAACCCGGCTAACTATCTATCACCCCGCTGTGCGGAGCCTCACGCAACCTGACCTGCCTCATTCAACAAGGAGTCAGATGATGAGCATGAAGATAGAAGATGACGCGGCGCGCCTGTCGCTGTTGCAACTGACGCGCTGGGAGCTGTGGATAAGTGCGTTCTTCGAGCGACAGCCGTTTTTCGAGGCGTTCGCCCGGGAGCGCCTGATGGTCCACCTGCGTACCTACTACCCGAAAGGCGACGTGGTGCCTTCATTTCCCCAGGCGTTGCTGCAGGCCCTGTTGCAACGCATGATCGATGGTCGGTTGCCCGAGTTCGATGCCGACCTGCATGGCCCGCTGCGCTGGCTGGCAGGTGATGTGCCGGAAGAGGATGAAGAGGGCTGGAGCGAGCGCCAGTCGGCCGTGGCGCAGATCATCGAAGGCGCCGCCGCCGGATTGCTGGAGGACTACAGTCAATCCTTGCGGCGCCAGTGGGCCGATCGCCCTGCCGGGCTCGATGCCCGCAGCGCGGTGGGCGAGCGCTTCCTGGCGAACCTGGAGGCGCATTGTTCGGCGCTGGCAACCCTGTTCAGCCTGGAGAACGTCAAGCGCTTCGACAGCGAGACGCTGCTGCAGTACATCGAGACCCTGGAGGAGCGCTGGCGCCTGACGTTCGATGCCGGTGGCGGCTTGCCCGACGCCGATCGCCAGCAGATCGATGCACTGATTCACACGGCGCTGGGCGACTGGTTCGCCGGCCTGGCTGCCGATGATCTGGACACCTTGCGCAACTTCCAGCGCCGTCATGCGTTGCTGCGTGAACAGCTCAGGTTGCTGCTGGCGGGCGTGGAATCGCTGTCGGCCCATGCCCGCGTGGAGATCATCGAGCACTGTCGGCTCACCCTCGGCCTGGAAATCGAGCCCGACGAGCTGCAGGTCCAGACTCGCTGGAATCACCCTGACTATCCGTTGACCCGTACCCTGCGTCTTCCCGACCTGGTGGCCGAGGGCCCGTTTGACCCGGCGCTGGACAAGGCCCGTACCCTGCTGCGCGATCCCGGTGCGCTCAACCAGGTGTTGCCCGACGGCTTTCTCGACGGGCTGTTGGGCGCGGTCGATCCACGTTCTAACTACCACCAACGCCTGAGCGAACGTTATGCCAGTGCGGAAGTGTTCGCTGCCCTTTATGACCTGAACGACCTGCGCCTGCAGCAAAGCGCTTTCATCGGCCGCTGCAAGGGACACCTGAGTGCCGAGGCCTATGGGCGGGTCATTCGTGTGCGTAGCGAAAATGGTGTGGGGCGCGACGGGCCCGGCGACAAGGTGACCGGTGTTTCCCAGTTCCCCGACGAGCCGCTGGCGCAGCTGATGCTGTTCTACCACGAGGATGACGCGCGCCAGATGTCCGGCTTCGTGCTCTACGCGCCGGGCAAGCCCGATGGCCAGGAGTGGGTCGAACTGGCCTCGCTGCGTGCGCTGGCCGTGGAATTGGGGCGCTGGCTGGGAGACGGCGCGGGGACCCGCTATCTGCTGGACCGCATCAACGTTCGCGGCCAGCGCAAGGCCGAGCAGTTCTTCAGCAGCGTGCGCGAGCGCCCGGACGCCTGGGACCTCTCCCGCGACCATCGCGGGCCGCACTATGGCTACGCCGAATGCAGCCGCTACCTGATCGAACTGGGGCGCGACAACCATCTGGAGCAGGTCGCCTGGTACGAGGCGCCGCGCTGGTTCGCCGAGCTGGCGCCTGACAAGCGTCGCCTGATCGCCGGACTCAACGAGGACCTGCGCCTGCTCAACGAGGCGATGCAACAACAGGTCGATGAGCAGGAGAGTTTTCTCGCCTTCTCCCGGCGCAACGTCAAGGCGGCTATCGCCGACTACCTGCAAGCGTGCGGAGTGACGGGCGAAGTCGATCCGGAAACCATCATCTTCGATTTCTTTCCAGGGCTGGACGGCTCGGGAAAGGTCAGCCGCACCCTGCTCGACCTGGCCATGTATGGCTATGACGACAACTGGGGCCTGGACAACCCGCGGATGCCGGTGCGCTCCAGCGTGGGACAGGACCTGAGCAGGGTGCGGGCGGCCGAGCTGACCACCTTCCTGCGCAGCGCCTGGCTGGGCGAGCGCTATGCCAAATCGATCCGCAGCGAATTTCTCGATCCGGGCAATCCGCGCTATGCCCAGCGTCGAGCGCTGCAGTTCGCCCTGACGCGCACCACCCTCCTGCGCGATGTGCATGCGACCCACGGCAAGCAGATGATCAATGTGGCCGATCGCGACTGGTTGCTCGACGAGATCGGGCGGTTGGCCGAGGTGCGGGTGTCACAGGACGAGTCGGCGGACAACATCGCCGGTGACGGCCTGTTCCGCTTTACCCTCGACGGGCGCAAAAGCACGGGGCTGTACCTGTTCCGGCGCATCGTCGATGGCGTGGCCCAGGACTGGCTGTATACCCCGCAGGCTCCGGACGACCTGACCCTGCGCAAGTACCAGAGCTTCGTCGGCGCCAGCCATGGCGCGATGCATGACTGGTATCTGCAACACCTGCGCTTCGTCGATCGTCCGCTGGTCTCCGACTGGCTGTTGCAGTTGGCCAGGGGCGAAAGCACGCGCGACACCCTGCGCGAGGGCAATCGGATCAACGACTTCATGGCCGAGTACGACGAGTACCTGGAAAACCATATCAGCGACATCGAGGCCGTTACCAAGAGCCGCCGCGAGGTGATCGTCGAGCAGGTGACCAAAGGCCTGCTGTACGCCGCCTTCCCCTTGAGCCTGGCCTTCCCGCCGTTGGGTTTCGTGCTCGATGCGGTGTTTCTCGCCCTTGGCAGCTACAAGGCGATCGCCAGTCATGTCGCCGATGACGACGCTGCCGCGCTGAACCACTGGCTGGGTGTGGCTGCGGGGCTTTGGGGTATCGCCTTGCCGGGCGCGTGGGGGGCGCTGGCCAATGCGTCGCGCTCGGGTGTGCGCAGGGCCAGCGAG
>DQAA01000503.1 GCA_003523465.1 Pseudomonas sp. | reverse complement strand
CTCCACGCGCTGCCAGGCCAGGGGGTTGTGCGGGTGCTGTTGCAGCCAGCGCTGGAACTGCTGCTCGGTCTGCTCCGTGGGCTGGCTGAAGCGCAGGCGCACCAGCCATTCGATGGCCTGGTCGACCTGGGTCTGGTTGGGGCGTGGGTCAGGCATCGGCGTAGCGCATCCGGTAGCAGGCGGCGAAGGCCCTGGCCAGGTCGCGCTCCACGGTGGCCCTGGACACGCCGAGTTTTTCGGCGGTCTGCGGCAGGGNNGGGTCAGGCCGTCCAGTTGCACCAGCAGGAAGGCATTGCGGGCCCTTGGCTTCAACTGGCTCAACACCTGGTCGAGACGCTCCAGCGCGTCGAGGATCAACAGGCGTTCTTCTTCGCTGGGCACGGCGTCGAGCGGCAGGGTAGCGAGGCTTTCGAGGTAGGCCTGTTCTAGCCGGCGCCGGCGGTACTGATCGATCATCAGGCCGCGGGCGATGCTGCTCAGGTAGGCGCGGGGTTCTTTCAGCGGCTGGACGGGGCGCGAGCGCAGCAGGCGCAAGAAGGTATCCTGGGCCAGGTCGGCGGCATGCTCATGACAGCCGACGCGCTGGCGCAGCCAGGTGTTCAGCCAGGAGTTGTGGGTGCGGAAGAGCTGATCGACCTCGGCCGGCTCCAGCATTGCGTTCGTCGGCATCGGGTCGGACAAACCTGCATGAGAGAGTGATTGTTAATCGTTCTCAATTCTAGGCGCGTGGTATGCCATGAAGCAATGGGGGCGGGATAGGTGGCGGGTGCGGTGCGCGCTTTCTGGCAGGGCTGGCTTACCGGAGCAGACCACCCAGGAGCCGGTCCAGGGCAGCGCTGGCCTGCGCCAACCGGGCATCGCCGTCCTCGCCGGAAGCGATCCACAGCGCGGCTTCCGTCAGGCTGCCATGGACCATCCGCGCCAGCGCCTCGGCATCGACCCCGATCACAGGGCTTTGCTCGATCAACCCGCGCATCGAGGCGATGCAATGCTGCTCTTCGGTGCAGGGCACGCCCCCCAGCACTGCCCGCGCATCGCGCAATACGGTGCGCTGGATTTCCGGTTCCAGGGCCATCTGCAGATACGCCTGGCAGCGCTGGCGAAACCCGTCCCACGGCGTGCTTGCCTGATCGGAAATCGCCTTCAAGCGTTCATCCATCTCACCGTCGATCTGCGCCACCACCGCCGCTAGCAGCCCCTGCTTGTCGCCGAAATGGTGATACAGCGCGCCGCGGGTCAGGCCGGCGCGGGCGGTGAGGTCGTCCATCGAGGCGTTGGCATAGCCGGTTTCACTGAACACCTGGCGGGCCACGGCCAGCAGGCTGGCACGGGTTTCTTCCATTTCGGCGCGGGTGCGACGGGCCATCGGATTCTCCTTCGGGGTTTACATACGGGTCGTATGTAAATAGGCTTTTAAACATACGAGCTGTATGTATCTTCCCCGCATGCCCTGTTCAAGGCAAGCGGCCAGGCAAAGGAGCGCAACATGGCCAACCCCTATCGATCGCTGTTTGACACCCCCGGAACCCGAGGCTTTGCCTTGGCTGGATTGCTGGCGCGGTTGCCGCTGCCGATGACCGGGATCGGCATCATCACCCTGGTTTCCCAGTTGCGCGGCAGCTATGCCCTGGCGGGCGCGGTGGCGGCGACTTTCGTAATGACCTACGCNNACCTACGCCCTGCTGTCGCCGCAAATATCGCGGCTGGTGGATCGGCATGGGCAGTCGCGGGTGTTGCCGCTGGCGACGCTGGTGAGTGTTGCGGGGATGGCCGTGCTGCTGGCCGGGAGCTGGTGGCCGGCGGGAGACTGGAGCCTGTTCGTTGGTGCCCTGCTGGCCGGCGCGATGCCGAGCCTGTCGGCGATGGTGCGGGCACGCTGGACCGTGATTTTTCGTGGCCAGCCGCAATTGCAGACAGCCTACTCGCTGGAAACGGTGCTGGATGAGCTGACCTTCATCATTGGCCAGCCGTTATCGGTGGGCTTGTGCGTAGCGCTGTTTCCCCAGGCCGGGCCGTTACTGGCGGCGGTCTTGCTGGCGCTGGGGGTGATGGCGCTGGTGATGCAGCGCAGCAGCGAGCCGCCGGTTCTGATGGACGAGCGAGGTGCGCGCGCGTCGTTGATCCGGGTGACCGAGGTGCGCCTGCTGACCGTTTTCATGATTGCAATGGGGGTGATCGTAGGGACGGTGGATATCGCCAGCGTGGCCTTCGCAGGCGAGCGCGGGCAGCCAGGAGCGGCGAGCCTGGTGTTGTCGGCGTACGCGCTGGGGTCGTGCCTGGCAGGGCTGGTGTTCGGTGCATTGAAGTTGCAGCAGCCGTTGCCTCGGCTGTTGCTGGTTGGGGCATTGGCGACGGCGGCGAGTACCGTGCCGTTGTGGTGGGCGGGGTCGATCGTGCAACTGGCGCTGGCGGTTTTCGTGGCCGGGATGTTTTTTGCTCCGACCCTGATCGTGGCGATGTCGCTGGTGGAGCGCAGTGTGCCGGAGCAGCGCCTGACGAGGGCATGACGTGGTTGCTGGCGGGATTGAATATCGGCGTGGCGATGGGCGCGGCCGTGGCGGGGCAGGTGGTGGACCTGGGGTGGAGCGGGTTCGGGGTGGCGGTGGTGGCCGGGGGAATTGTGGT
>DQAA01000233.1 GCA_003523465.1 Pseudomonas sp. | reverse complement strand
TGTCGCCATCGCGCCGGGCTGGGTGCGCACCGACATGGCCGAGCAGTTCATCGCCCAGCATGGCGAAGCTGCGGCGGTATCCGATATCCCGGTCGGGCGCATGGCGGCGCCGACAGAAGTCGCCGAGCTGGTGGCGTTTACCCTGCGGCCGTCCCAGGCGTCGCTCAATGGCGCCACGCTGGACGTCAACGGCGGCAGCTATATCCGCTGAGGGCGCGACAGATGGAGGATCGCCAGAACAGTTTTCCCCGGGCCGTGTCTCTGCTGATTCTGGCGACCCTGGCGTGTGCATTCGCCGGTAACCATGTCGCCGCCAGACTGGCGTTCGACGACGGTGCCGGGCTGTTGGTGGCTATCCTCTGCCGCTCGGGGATCACGGCGATGGTCCTGATGGCCCTTGTCCTCATGAGTCCCGACGTCTTGCGCATCGCCGGTGCCACCCGCCGCTGGCAGGTGCTGGCGGGGTTGTGCGTGGCCATACAGAGCTATTGCATCTACTCGGCGGTAGCGCGAATTCCGGTGGGGGTCGCCTTGCTCGTGGTCAATCTGTCCCCCGTGTTCCTTGCCCTGATCACCTGGCTATTGGGCGGGCCCGCGCCAACGCGGCGAGCCTTGCGGTTGATGGGGCTGATCATCCTTGGTTTGCTGGTGGTCCTGGATGTGCCACGGATCATTCTCGAATCGCGTTCGCAGGGCCGGGACTGGTATGAAGGCGTGGCATTCTGCCTGGTCGCTGCGGTCGCCTTCGCCTGCGCCATGTGGATCACCAACAACCGCCTTGCCGGCATGCCCGGCAAGGTTCGCTCGCTGTACACGATGCTTGTCGTGTTTCTGGCGACGGCTGCCTTGGGTGGGGCGGGCGCGGTGCCCGGGGGGCTGGCGTTTCCCCACAGCCTGTCTGGATGGGGTGCACTGCTCTTGTTGGTGGCTCTCTATGGGGCTGCTTTCTCGGCCTTGTTCATTCTCATGCCCCGGCTGGATATCGCACGCAACGCTCCGGCGATGAACATGGAGCCTGTCGCCGCGCTGTTGCTGGGGTGGGTGGTGTTGGGGCAGCAGGTTGGAGCCGCGCAGGTGATAGGCGCGAGCATGGTGCTGGGCGGGATTGTCATGCTGGCGCGGCGGCAGCAGGGTCAGGGTTGATGCGCTACAGGTCTGCCTGAAGCTTTCACGCTCCAGATATGGCGTTTCACAGAAAAAAGGCCCTTCGAGGCCTTTTTCCGTTACTGGCTGTCGAGTTCTCGAACAGCGTGCTTTCGCAACACTACAGCTGCGCCACACTGTAGCGACAGGTGCAACACCTGTAGCGCCTGCCCGCCATCCCATATTCTCCTTCCATACCCGCAAACACCCGTCCCCCGGGCCTTCCAGCCTCGTCCAGCCTCGCTGGCATACCCGTTGCTCTGTCCCTGGTGCGCAGCAAAAAGACCGCGCCACTAATAAGAACAGGACAACCCCCATGACACAGATTGGCCATGCCCCGTCTCCCGGCATTCGCTCCATCGTCGCCGGCACACCTCTCAAATCCCTGGCCGCCGCTTTGCTGTTGAGCCTGGCCACCACGCCCGCACTGGCCGTCGAGTTGCCAGCGAACGTCGACAGCAAGCGCTTGATCGCCGCCGACAAGGAACCCGGCAACTGGATGAGCACCGGTCGTACCTACGACGAACAACGCTACAGCCCCCTCAAGCAGATCAGCGACCAGAACGTCGGCCAGCTTGGCCTGGCGTGGAGCTACAAACTCGATCTCGATCGCGGCGTGGAAGCGACGCCGATCGTGGTCGACGGCGTGATGTACACCACCGGCCCGTTTTCCGTGGTGTACGCGCTGGATGCCCGCGACGGCAAGCTGATCTGGAAATACGATCCGCAATCGGACCGCAACCGCGCCGGTGAAGCCTGTTGCGATGCGGTCAACCGTGGCGTGGCGGTGTGGAAGGGCAAGGTCTATGTCGGAGTGCTCGATGGCCGTCTGGAAGCCATCGACGCTAAGACCGGCCAGCGCGCCTGGTCCGTCGATACCCGCGCCGACCACACGCGCAGCTACACCATCACCGGCGCGCCCCGGGTGGTCAACGGCAAGGTAGTGATCGGCAATGGCGGCGCCGAGTTCGGCGTGCGTGGCTACGTCACCGCCTATGACGCCGAGACCGGCAAGCAGGCCTGGCGCTTCTACACCGTGCCGGGGGATCCCAAGTTGCCACCCGAAGGCAAGGGCATGGAAATCGCTGCCAAGACCTGGCACGGCGATGCCTACGTCGAGCAGGGCGGCGGCGGTACGGCCTGGGATTCGTTCGCCTTCGATCCGGAGTTGAACCTGCTGTACATCGGCGTCGGCAACGGCTCGCTGTGGGACCCGAAATGGCGCAGCCAGGCCAAGGGCGACAACCTGTTCCTGTCGTCGATCGTCGCGGTCAATGCCGATACCGGCGAATACGTGTGGCACTACCAGACCACCCCGGGCGACGCCTGGGACTACACCGCCACCCAGCACATGATCCTCGCCGAGCTGCCGATCGACGGCAAACCGCGCAAGGTACTGATGCAGGCGCCGAAAAACGGCTTCTTCTATGTGATCGACCGCGCCACCGGCGAACTGCTCTCGGCCAAGGGCATCGTCCCGCAGAGCTGGACCAAGGGCATGGACATGAAGACCGGCCGCCCCATCGTCGACGACGAAAACGCCGCCTACTGGAAGGACGGCAAGCGCAAGCTGGTGACGCCGGCGTTCTGGGGCGCCCATGACTGGCAGCCGATGTCCTACAACCCGAACACCGGGCTGGTGTACATCCCGGCCCACATCATGTCGGCCTACTACGAGCACATCCCCGAGGCGCCGAAGCGCAACCCGTTCAAGAGCATGTACCAGCTCGGCCTGCGCACCGGGATGATGCCGGAGAATGTCGACGGCCTGCTGGAAATGGCCAAGGGCTGGTCGGGCAAGTTGATCGCCTGGGACCCGGTCAAGCAGCAGCCGGCTTGGGAAGTGCCCTACGTCACCATCTTCAACGGCGGCACCCTGAGCACCGCCGGCAACCTGGTGTTCGAAGGCAGCGCCGATGGCCGCGTCATCGCCTACGCCGCCGACAGCGGCAAGAAACTCTGGGAGCAACCCGCCGCCAGCGGAGTGATGGCGGCACCGATCACCTACAGCGTCGATGGCGAGCAATACGTCACCTTCATGGCTGGGTGGGGCGGGGCGTTTTCCACCTTCGCCGGTGCGCTGTCGCTGCGCGCCGGGGTCCAGCCGTTCTCCCAGGTGCTGACCTACAAGATCGGCGGCCCCGCCAAGCTGCAGGAGCCGGTACCACGCCCGG
>DQAA01000563.1 GCA_003523465.1 Pseudomonas sp. | reverse complement strand
TCGAGCGGTCAGTCAGGCAGCTCAGTCGCGGGGCAATTGCCCCAGCTCCAGCTGGGCACGCAGGTCGCCAGCGCGGGCGGCCTGGCGCAGCAGTTCGTGGCCGATGCGGCGATCACGGGCATTGCCGCAGTCACGGCAGAGCATCTGTCCCAGGCGGCTTTGCGCCACCACCACGCCTTCACGCGCCGGCTGCTTGAGCAGGCGACCGGCAAAATGCTTGACCTTGGGCTTGTCGCCAAGACGAGGGCTGTCCAGCAGCCACAGGGCGACCTTCAGCGACAGGCGCTTGGGTTCGGCGGAGGGCTTTGAAGGGGGATTCGACTCGGTGGAACGACCACGAAACTTCATAAAAAACGGCAGGATATTTCTCGGGGCGCGCACTCTACCCGATTTTTCCGACGATCGCTCAGCTCATTTCTGAAGTTTTTTGAGAAATTTCTGATGTTTTTTCTTGACCTTTCCGAGGTGATTTTTTAGCCAGTACTACCTCCCCGGAAAATTGTCCGACAGCCTTGGACCTGCTGGCACGCCCGTCCTAGAGCAAGCGCTCGGGACAATCCACAGAAGCTGTGGATAACTCAGTGGACAACCGCCTTGGACACCCCGCAAAGCCCGGTAGAATGGGGCCTGCGCTCAAACTGTCGATTTTTTCACCAGCTAAAAAAAGTGTTTTTTTTCATTGACTTGTCGGTATGGAGCGGTCAATGGGGGAGCTATGCAGGGGCGTTACAAAGTTGTGACAGGCGTCGCCCCAAGTGTGTACAAGCGCCCCAAAGCGAGGCGGACAACCGCACCATCGCGGTGGTCAGGGGTGAAATGCTGGGCTTCCCAGCGACCGGCAAAATGGACATAATGCTCGGCTCGCCAAACGCAAGATAAAAAACTTGCCAGCGAGAACGGAAGCCGGTATCTTCGCCGCCGTTAGTTACCAAGCTGAAAGTCAATTCTGGCCAAAGCGGTCCTTGCAGCATCGCCCCACACTCACGGGCAATCCTGCTGAAACCAGGACCCGCCAACCGAAAAGCTCCCCAGGCACATCCATACCCGCCCTGCCGAGCCCTACCAGCAGACTGAAGGATCCTCACCCAGAGGCGCAGAACCTATTGCCCTGGCGTGTTGCCCGTCTTCCGAAGTACCTACCAGTCAGCCCACAGCGCCACCTTATCTATTGCGCTCATCAACTGGCTGCCCTGTTCCAGACAGGTTCTGCCGCATTTGCCCATAAAGCCCGCGTCAACTGGAACGTTTGAAATATATACGGCTCAAACTTGCCGTATCTCATGCAGGAACGTCCAAACAATGATGAATCACAACGCCCATACCCAAGCGGCCATCCGCACCCTGTCCCAGGCCTTCGCGCCGCTGAACTGCATCATCCTTGCCTCGCGCAAGAACAGCTTCAGCTTCACCCTGGTCGATGAAAACGGCATCGCCCAGCACAGCGAACGCCTGTACCCCGAGCAGTACAACCGTGCCGAGCCGCTGCAAGCGGTGATCGACCGGACCCGTCAGGCGCTCGTCGCCTGATGGACCACTCTCTCCGAAGCCCCTCGATCGAGGGGCTTTTGCTATCCGCGACACCCTTTCGAAATACCCGCCAAATCCCCCGAAAAGCCGCTGCCGTTTAAGCACCGATAGTCATATGCCCTATAACCAAGCGCGGGAAATGATTTAAAAACAGCCCTTTACAGCCGGAATATGACACTACACTTCAACTCAAGCGGCCCTGTCCGCTTCCGGCGGGCCTGACCCCGATCCACCCTGCTGCCAAGCACCAGCGACCCGCCGGCCACTTTCCTTTCGAGGGCATCATGGGTATCGCCGCGAGCGAGTTGAGCCAATACGTGATCCGGCCGACGCTGGTCTACCTGAACCGCCACAGCCCCTGTGCCGAAGCCCTGCTGCTGGGTGTGGCAGCAAGCCAGTCGGCCCTTGGCGCGGCCCTTCACGACCGTCGCGGTCACGGCCTGTACCGCATCGCCGAAATCCGTCACCAATCGGTCTGGGACCAGTTTCTCGCTCGCGATCCGGAACTGGCGAGCCTGGTCCGCGGTCTGGCTAGTCAGCATGCTTTTCTCAACGGCCCGCATTTGGAACTGACGGTGAACCTGCGTTACGCCACCGCCATCGCATGGATGCTGATCGAAGAGCAGGCGCCTTGTTTGCCGGAAGCCGACGACTTGCTCGGGCTGGCAAAAATCTGGCGTCAGATTTTCCAGCCGCAAGGCCGGCTGCGCGACTTCACACGGGCCTGGCAGGCCTGCGTCGCGCCAGTGGAACATCAGGCATGTTAGGAAAACTACTACAAAGCTAAACGGAAAAAATTACCAATTTTGGTCGGATTGTCCTACAAAACCGCTCTATCTCCTGCGTTACAGCCTATAGCGCGGGTCAGAAAATATTGGTAATTTGCGCCCCGGTGATCCCCTGGAGTTTCTAATAATGAAAAAAGTCACACTCATCAAAAGCACCCTCGCCATTGCCGTAACCCTGGCCTCTTCCCACCTGCTTGCCAGCGGTTTTGCGCTCAACGAACAAAGTGTCAGCGGCATGGGCACCGGTTTCGCCGGCCGTTCTTCCTCCGCCGATGACGCCAGCACCGTGTACGGCAACCCTGCCGGCATGTCGCGCCTGAAACGTGAACAAGTCACCGTCGGCGGCGCTGCCGTGATCGCCAAGACCGACATCAAGAATGGCCGTGGCACCTTCGGTGGCAGCAACGACGGTGACATGGTTCCCGTGGTTGGCGTGCCCATGGGCTACTACGTCAAGCCAATCGACGACAACTGGACCTTCGGTGTCGGCATGTACGTGCCGTTCGGCCTGGTCACCGACTACGAGAACGGCTTTGCCGGCCGTTACTTCGGCAGCAAGAGCGAAGTGCAGGTCGTGACCATCCAGCCGACCATCAGCTACGCCTTCAACGACAAGGTCTCGATCGGTTTCGGCCCGACCATCAACCGTATCGACGGTGCCCTGGAATCCAACTCCCTGAACCGCGCGACCCTCGGCCGCAACGACGGCAAGGTGAAGATCTCCGGTGACGACACCGCCGTCGGCTACAACATCGGCGTCCTGGTCCAGGCCACCGACAGCACCCGCCTCGGCCTGACCTACCACTCGATGGTCGACTACAAGCTCGAAGGCGACACCAAGATCCAGGGCCAGGGCTTCAGCATCTACAACGGCGCCAGCTACGACGCCTCGCTGAAGATCAAGACCCCCGAGTCGGTGGACTTCTCCATTACCCACGAGCTGGATGACCAGTGGACCCTCTACGCGGGCAGCACCTGGACCCGCTGGAGCCGCCTGGAAGCCATCACCGTGAAGAACGACGGTGTACCGGCCGCACTGGCGCCAAGCCTGAGCACCATCAGCGAAGAGCAGAACTGGCATGACACCTGGGCCCACGCCATCGGTGCTTCCTACAAGCTGAACAAGGAATGGACCCTGCGCACCGGCTTCACCGTCGACCAGTCGCCGACCAACAACGTCAACCGCTCGCCACGCATCCCGACTGGCGATCGCAAGATCTTCAGCATCGGTGCCGGCTGGACCCCGACTGACGACATGACCATCGACGTTGCCTATTCCTATCTGTGGGAAGAAGACGCGAAGATCAACCAGACCACGTCGCCGACCGACCCTGCGCACTTCAAGGGCTCGTACAGCGCCACCTACGAGAACAGTGCACACGGCCTGGGCGCGTCCCTGACCTACCGCTTCTGATTTCGTTTCTGGCTGAATGAAAAAACCGCCCTCGCCGGCGGTTTTTTCATGCCCGGGATTTCACCTTCCATTCATCCCCCAGGCTGGCCTTGAGGAACTCCATGAAGGCACGGACCTTGGGAGTCATGGCAAAGCGGTCGGTGACACACAGGTAGATGTCCATCGGTTCGGTCTGGGCGTAGGCACGACCGCCGCCCGCCTCCTCGAACAGTGGCACCAGCTCGCCGCGCTCGAGCCAGGGCCGGGCGACGAACTCGGCAAGCCGGGTAATCCCGCCGTCGTGCAGGGCCATCTGCGCCAGTACGTCGATATCGTCGCTGATCAGCACATCACCGAACTCCGCATCGAAGCGCAGCCCGTCGCGCACGAAACCCCAGCGCAGGAAGCGACCATCCACCGGGTAGCGGAACACCAGGCAGCGGCGCTGCTTCAATTCCTCCGGACTTTGCGGCCAACCTTCCCGCGCCAGGTAACCCGGCGATGCGCAGCAGAGAAAAGGCACCTGGGCGATATGCAGCGCCAGCAGACCGTCTTCCAGCTGCGGGCTGATGCGCAGGCTGACGTCCACCCCTTGCCGGGCGTGATCGACCTTGGCATCACTCGTAAGCAATTCGATTGAAAGATGAGGATAAAGCGCACTGAACTGCGGGATCAGCCGCGCCAGCACATAGCGCCCGAACGCCGAGGTGGTGGCGATGCACAGGCGCCCGCGAGGCTCGCTGTCGACCGTGGTGATCGCCAGTTGCGCCTCTTCCAGGTCCCGCTCGATATGCCGGACCTTGTCGTAATACAGGCTGCCACTGGGCGTCAGGACCATGCTGCGAGTGGTACGCGACAGCAGGCGCACCTGCAGGTGGGATTCCAGCCGGGCGATATTCTGGCTTACCGCTGCCGCACTCAAACCGAGGCTGCGGGCACCACCGGCGATACTGCCGGCCTCGACCACCTTGATGAAGCTCTTGATCAGGCCGAGCAGGTTCACCGGCGATCTCCAAAGGATTCGTAAGTTTTCCTTTATAAAGACCTAACCCCTGCCCGTCTACTTGCACCCCGGCAGCCTTGCTAACCTGCGCCGACCCACAAAAGCCCCTCAGGAGGTCGCATGCAGTCACAGGCCACAACCCGCACCCGCAAACTGGGCGCTCGCGCCACGCCCTACGTCTTCGCTTTCTACATGTCGTCGATCATGGCCATGCTGATGTGCTTCGTGATTACCGCGGCCAACAGCGGTATCGGCGAGCAGTACCTGAGCAACGTGCTCAAGGCCTATCAACTGGCCATGCCGGTGGCGTTTGCCTGCGTGCTAGTGGTGCGCCCGATCGTGGTCAAGCTGGTGACGCTGACCGTGCACCCCGGCAAGTGATGCCTCAAGGGCGCGAGGCGATGGCCTTCTCGATGGCCGCCTTGAACTCCGGATCATCCGGCTTGGTCAGGCTGGAGAAACTGGCCACCACCTTGCCCTGGCGGTCGACCACGTACTTGTAGAAATTCCACTTCGGCGCGGCGCTCTGGCTGGCCAGTTCGCGGAACAGCGGAATGGCGCTATCGCCGCGCACTTTTTGCGCTTCGGTCATGGTGAAAGTCACGCCGTAGTTGGCGTAGCAGACCTTGGCGGTCTTCTCGCTATCGGCGTCTTCCTGCTTGAAGTCGTTGGACGGCACGCCGAGCATCTCCAGGCCCTTGCCGTGGTACTCCTTGTAGACCGACTCCAGGCCTTCGAACTGCGGGGCGAAACCGCAGTAGCTGGCGGTGTTCACCACCACCAGCGGCTTGCCGCCGAACTGCTGGCACAGATCGATGCTTTCCTTGGCCCGCAGCTTGGGCAGGTCGCCCTGGAGCAGGGCCGGGCAGCCATCGGCCAGGGCAAGGCCGCTGAAGCCC
>DQAA01000431.1 GCA_003523465.1 Pseudomonas sp. | reverse complement strand
CGCCGCGGCCAGCACGCCGAAGCGCGCAGCATTCAGCGTGGTGTCATTCATTTTTCAGCACCATCTGCACGTCGTGGCGCTGCTGTTCGCGCAGCAGGCTGACAGTGGTCTTGTAGCCGGCGCGCATCCTGCCGGAAATGGCGACCAGGTCCGCTGTATTGTCGATTTCCTGCCCGGCGACTTCGACGATCACATCCAGGGGCTTGATCCCGGCGACATCCGCCGCACTGCCCTTGACCGTGTCGATCACCCAGGCACCGCGTGCCGCCGGCAGACCGGCAGCCTGGGCATAGGACGGGGTCACCGCGCCCAGGCTCATGCCTTGCAGGCTGGTGCTGGAAGGCGCAGGGGCAGCCTTGACCATTGGCGTACTCGACACCGGCAAGGCGGACAGTTGCGGCACGGTCGGGACCGGCTTCACGGAAATGTCCCGGTAGATACCACCGCGCCACACTTTCAGGTCAAGCGGGCTGCCCGCCGGTGAGGCCAGGAGCACCGCCAGGTAGTCGTTGTCCTCGGCCACCGGCTGGCCATTCACGGCGACCACGATATCGCTCGGCATCAAGCCTGCCTGTTGCGCGGCACCGCCAGGCAAGACCTTCTGGATGATCGTGCCGCCTGCAGGTGTTCCGTAGGTGCGCGCCAGTTGTGGATCGACCGACTGGATACTCGCGCCGATCCGGCTCGAGGGTTCATAGGAGGGACGGCAGCCCTTTTCACTCCAGGCCTTCCTGATCGCGGAATCCATCGATCGCCCGTAGAGATTGATCGATGGATCGGGGTTGGCAATGTTGCTCTCCGCGGTCAGGTGGTTGAGTTGCATAACCGCGCAATCCTGCTTGAGCCAGCGCGCGGCGTTTTCACGCATGATCATCGGGGTGAGGCCATCCGGGCCGGACCCCATGGCCACACTCGGTGTCGCCGGGACCGGTGCGGCGCTTACGAGCGGATGCCCTCCAGTGCGCTATCGACCGCCTGTATCAGCAGGTCGGCATGCTCCTGGGTGAAGGTCAGCAGCGGCCTTATCTTCAGCACGTTTTCCAGCGGTCCGGCGGCACTGATCAGCACGCCGTTTTCACGCATGGCATTGACGACCTTGCGCGCCTCTGCCGCTGCCGGCTGTCGGGTCGTCCGATCGCTGACCAGCTCGACCCCGAGGAACATGCCGGNNCGCCGATCAGTTCGTGGCGCCCGGCAAGCCGGGACAGGCCATCGAGCAGGTACGCACCTATGTCATGGGCGCGCTGTTGCAGGTTGTCTTCCTGGATAACGTCGAGTACCGCCTTGGCAGCCGCACAGGACACCGGGTTGCCGCCATAGGTATTGAAGTAGCGCATGTTCCGGCCGAAATGATCGACCACCGCGGAACGCCCGACGATGCCGGCGATGGGCTGGCCATTGCCCATGGGCTTGCCGAGGGTGACGATATCGGGCCGCACGTCGTGTCGCGAGAAGCCCCACATGTCCAGGCCGGTACGGGCAAAGCCCGGCTGGACCTCGTCGGCGATATAAAGGAGGCCTTCCGCCTGGGCCACGGCGATGCCTTCCGCAATGCACCCGGCAGCCCCGGGCAGCACGCCGTCGCTGGAGAAGATGCCGTCCAGCAGGATCGCCGCAGGCTTGATGCCGTGCGCCTTCATATCCTCGATCGCCGCCCGCACATCCGCGGCGAACACCGACGACACGCTCTCGGCGCCAAGGCGGTAGGCATCCGGTGCGCGAACGGTGCGCACATGTGCTGGCAACACGATCCCGGCCCCGAGGGATGGCGATAGTTCGGCGATATCCCCGGTGACGCCGTGGTAGGCGAAGCGGGTAATGATGACGCCGGTACCGCCCGTGTACTGCCGGGCAATGCGCAGCGCGAGGTCGTTGGCTTCGCTGCCGGTGCAAGTGAACATGACCCGGTCCAGCTCGGTACTGAAGGTGTCCAGCAGTTGTTCGGCGTAGTCGAGAATGCCTTCCTGCAGGTAGCGGGTATGGGTATTGAGTTGCTTCGACTGGCGATACATGGCCTCCACCACCCGCGGATGGCAATGACCGATGGACGCGACATTGTTGTACGCATCCAGGTAACGGCGCCCCTGCTCATCGAAGAGCCAGACGTCTTCGCCGCGCACGGTATGCAGCGGACGCTCGTAGAACAGGCGGTAAGCCGGGCCCAGCAGGCGCTCGCGGCGCTCGATCAGGCGGCGCTCGTTTTCCGAAAGCCTGGCGGCGTCGTCCGTGGTGAAACCATTGATCATGCTCATGCATTCAGCTCCCGGGTGCAGACCAGGGCAATCCGCTCGTGGATTTCCGATCGGGAAAGAGAGGCCATCGCCCTCAGGTTCGCCCAGGCGCGCTGGGAGTTGCGATGGATGTACTGGCGGTTGTCCGGGTGCAGTTCTGCACGCCAGGAATTGATGCAAAGCGCCAGGGTCAGGCGGGTGTTCAGCAGCTCGGGAAGCAGCTGTATTTCGTCGCTGGCAAGCGGGTTGTGCTGGTGATATGCACCGATCACGTCCAGCGCCGCCTCCAGCACATCGTCGCCTTGCCCGAGGTGATAGGAGGCCGCGACCGCCACTTCATTGACCAGCGGTGCGTGCACCATGTCGCCAAAGTCGAGGATATTGCGCAGCACATCGGGATTTTCGGCATCGACGATGATGTTGTGCGGGTTCATGTCGTTATGAATGACCTGCTTGCGCAGTTGCGCCATCTTCGGCAGGACTTCGGATTCGAAGCGGTCCAGCCCCTGCTCGACCAGACTGCGCCCGTCACCCTCGGCGATATGGACCAGCAATGGCCGCAGCCGCTCGGCATGCTGCATGTCCCATAGCAAGGTATGACCGGCAGCCGGGTGCGCGAAGCCTTCGAGCGCCACATCGAGACGAGCCAGGGCGCGGCCGATATCCCGGCGCAACGGCTGGCTGGTGTACTTCACCCGATACAGTGGCAGGCCGTCGACGAAGGACAGCAGCCGGGCCAGCATGCGCTGCCCGTCGATCTCGACCCAGGTCGTGTATGCGCCGCCCAGCGCCGGGTGCACGCGCTGCACCGGCAACCCGGGGTCACGCACCTCGATCCGGCGCATGGCCTGGTT
>DQAA01000369.1 GCA_003523465.1 Pseudomonas sp. | reverse complement strand
GGGCGATCGCCACGCGCTGCTGCTGGCCACCGGACAACTGCGCCGGACGCCGGTGGGCGAACTTGTCCAGTTGTACCAGCTTGAGCATGGCATCCACCTGCTTGTCGCGCTCGGCGGCGCTGCGCTTGCGGATGGCCAAGGGGAAGGCGATGTTGTCGCGCACCGACAGGTGCGGGAACAGCGAGTAACGCTGGAACACCATGCCGATATCGCGCTTGTGCGGCGGCACGTTGACCAGCGATTGCCCGCTGACCAGGATCTCGCCGCTGCTCGGCGTCTCGAAGCCGGCCAGCATCGACAGGGTGGTACTTTTGCCCGAGCCGCTGGAGCCGAGGAAGGTGAGGAACTCGCCGTCCTGGATTTCCAGGTTGATGTTGTCCACTGCAGCGAAATCGCCGTAGTGCTTGTTCAGGTTGCGCAGGCTGACGAGGGTCTTGGCCTGGGCGGCATCTTTGATCACTGCACTCATCTTGTTGTTCTCCGGGCGCTCAGGCGCTGACTTCATTGCGCCGGCGCAGAGCGGCGGCGATCACCATGACCAGTACCGACAGGCCGATAAGCAGCGTCGAGGCGACGGCGATCACCGGTGTCAGGTCCTGGCGCAGGGTGGTCCACATTTTCACGGGGAGGGTTTGCAGGTTAGGGCTTGCCATCATCACGCTCAGCACCACTTCGTCCCACGAGACGAGGAAGGCGAACAGCGCACCGGCGATCATCCCCGGGCGGATCGCCGGGAAGGTCACCTTGAACACCGCCTGCAGGCGCGAGGCACCGCAGATCACCGCGGCATCCTCGATCGACTGGTCGAACAGCTTCAGCGAGTTGATGATCGAAATGATGGTGAAGGGCAGGGCGACGATCACGTGGCTGACCACGAAGGAAAACAGCGTGCCGGTCCAGCCCAGGTTGAGGAACAGCGCGTACACCGCCACGGCGATGATCACCAGCGGCACAATCATCGGCAGGGTGAACAGGCCATAGAGCATTTCGCGGCCGGGGAAGCGCCCGCGCACCAGGGCGAAGGCGGTGGGCAGGCCCAGGGCCACGGCGCAGACGGTCGTCAGTACCGCCACCTTGAGACTGGCCAGGGCCGCGTCCATCCACTCCGCATTGGAGAAGAACTGGCCGTACCACTTGAGGGTCCAGCCCGGTGGCGGGAACACCAGCCACTGGGACGAACCGAACGACAGCAGCACGATGAAGACGATCGGCAGCAACAGGAACAGCGCGATCACCCCGGTGGTGGTGTAGAGCCCGAAACGCATGCGCCGGCTCATGGCATTGGGAGTCAGGAGCATGGTCGCTTACCTCGCGTTGCCAACCGGGGATTCCGGTTGCAGCTTCAGATAGAAGTAGAACAGCACCAGGGTGATGACGATCAGCAACGCCGCGGCGGCGCTGGCCAGGCCCCAGTTGAGGAACGACTGCACCTGCTGGACGATGAACTCCGGCAGCATCATGTTCTGCGCGCCCCCGAGCAGGGCCGGGGTCACGTAGTAGCCGAGGGACATCACGAAGACCATCAAGGCCCCCGAGAACAGGCCCGAACGGCACAGCGGCAGGAACACCTTGAAGAAGTTCGTCCAGGGGCTGGCGCCGCAGATGGAACCGGCCTGCAGGACCATCGGGTCGATGGCCTGCATGGTCGCCTGCAGCGGCAGGACGATGAACGGAATCATGATGTAGCTCATGCCGATCACCACGCCGGTGAGGTTATGCACCATCTCCAGCGGGGCATCGATGATGCCCATGGCCATCAACGCCTTGTTGATCACACCCGAGGCCTGCAGCAGCACCAGCCAGGAGTAGGTCCGCGCCAGCAGGCTGGTCCACATCGACAGCAGGACGATGTTCAGCAGCCAGCGGCCCCAGCCGCGGGGCACCAGGGTGATCGCCCAGGCCAGGGGGAAGCCGAGCAGCACGCTGATCAGGGTGACCAGGCCGGCCACCGAGAAGGTGTTGAACAGCACCCGGGCGTAGGCCGAGTTGGCGAACAGTTGCTCGTAGTTGCCCAGCCCCGGCACCGGTTCCAGCACGCCGCGCAGCAGCAGGCCGATCAAGGGTGCGAAGAAGAACAGACCGAGGAACAACAAGGCCGGCAGCAGGTTGCGGCTGCCGCGCCAGCGTTGGCGCAGGGTGGGCGAATGGCTCATGGCCGCTCCCTGGGCGCCGGTACCGCTGGCACCGGTCGCCGATTGCAAGGCGTTGATGGCGACTTTCATTTGACCAGCCACTCATTCCAGCGGGTAGCGATTGCCGGACCGTTCTTCGCCCAGTAGGCGAAGTCGAGGGTGACCTGATCCTGAGCGTAGGCGGTCGGCAGGTTCGGTGCGAGTTCAGGCTTGAGCAGGCTGACCGAATCCAGGTTCACCGGCGCGTAGGCGGTCTGGTTGGCGAACTCGGCCTGGCCTTCGGCACCGGCGGCGTTGGCCAGGAACTTCATGGCGGCGTCCTTGTTCTTCGCGCCTTTCGGTACGACGAGGAAATCGGCCATGACCAGGTTCTGCTTCCAGCTCACGCCAACCGGCGCGCCGTCCTGTTGCAGGGCGTAGACGCGGCCGTTCCAGAACTGGCCGAGAGTGGCTTCGCCGGAGGCCAGCAGTTGCTGGGACTGGGCGCCGCCGCCCCACCAGACGATGTCTTTCTTGATGGTGTCGAGTTTCTTGAAGGCGCGATCGAGGTCCAGCGGGTAGAGCTTGTCGGCGGGGACGCCGTCAGCCAGCAGGGCCAGTTCCAGCACGCCGGGGCTCGGCCATTTGTACAGGGCACGCTTGCCGGGGTAGGTCTTGGTGTCGAACAGCGCGGACCAGTCCTGGGGCTTGTTGCCGCCCAGCTTGCCTTCGTTGAAGCCGAGGACGAAGGAGAAGAAGAACGAGCCTACGCCGTGATCGGAAACGAAACGGGGGTCGATGCGGTCGCGCTTGATGGTGTTGAAATCGAGAGGTTCGAGCAGGCCTTCGCTGGCGGCGCGCAGGGCGAAGTCGGCTTCGACGTCGACCACGTCCCACTGCACGTTGCCGCTTTCGACCATGGCCTTGAGTTTGCCGTAGTCGGTAGGGCCGTCCTGCACGACCTTGATATTGGTGCTCTTGGAGAAGGGCTCGGCCCACGCGGCTTTCTGCGCGTCCTGGGTCGTACCGCCCCAGCTGACGAAGTTGAGGCTGTCGGCGGCCTGGGCGGCCTGACATGCCAGGGTCAGCAGGCTGGCGGACAGCACTGCGGTTACACGTTTGCTCAATTGCATGGTTACGCCCTCGTTGCTTTTGTTATTCGAGGCGGGCTTTCTGTCGCCCGCCAATCAGTTCGGGGAGCAGCTTTTACAAAGTGTGTTGGCCGTTTGTGATTGTAGGTGCCGGCCTGCAGGTTTTAAGGTCTACGGGATATCATATTATGGTATTCCAAACTTTTGGCAAGAGGCATGGGGCGACCGGCCATCACTCGGGGATCTGTTTTCTGGTTTGGGGTCTTGTGGTGTCTTTGCTGGCCTCATCGCCGGCAA
>DQAA01000676.1 GCA_003523465.1 Pseudomonas sp. | reverse complement strand
CGTTCGCGGTGCCGCCGGCGGCGCAGTGGCGACAGGTTCGCGATACCTTGCGGTTGCTCGATCTGCTGCGGGATGAGCACATACTCGGATCTTTCGAGGTGGTGTCTGCTTATCGGGATCCGCTGCTCAACCGCTGTGCCGGTGGGGCGCAGGGGAGTGCTCATATGCGGGCGTTTGCCGTTGATCTGCTGGTGGAAAAGCGCGACGCCCAGGCGCTGTGCCACTTCTGGGAGCGTCACGGCAAGGTCTGGAACATGGGGCTGGGGCGATATCCGAGCGGGAGGATCCACATCGACACGGCGGGCTATCGCACCTGGGGCATGGATCCCGGCTGCGACTGACGGCAGGGCTATGGATGTCCTGCCTGCTCCATCACCCATCCCGTGAAGCGCCGGACCTTCTCCGTCTCTGCCAGTGCCTGGGGGCACAACAGCACATAGGCCGACCCGTCCCGAACGAACCCGTGGGGCGCCACCAACTGCCCGCTCGCCAGTTCATCACCCACCATCAAGCGCGACGCCATCGCCACCCCGAGCCCGGCCACCGCCGCCTGGATGCACAGATAGAAATGCTCGTAGTCGGCCCGTTCGCTGCCGCGCCCGGTCTTTTTGTTCAGGCGCAGCCAGGTCGCCCAGGCTCCCGGTCGCGTGGCGCTATGCAGCAGGCGCTGGCCGGCGAAACCCTTGGCGGGCAGTTGCAGGTTGGGGCTGGCGACCGGCCCGACCCACTCATCGCAGACCTTCTGCACCTGCAGCCCGTCCTCCCACTGGAAATCATCCCGCCGCAGCGCCAGGTCCACGCCGCTGCGCACGAAATCCACCGGCCCGCCAGCGGCCATCAGGTGCACCTGGATATCGGGATGGCGCAGCTGAAAATCCGCGAGGCGCGGAATCAGCCACTTCATTGCCAGGGTTGGTTCGCAGGACAGCACCAGCACGTTTTCCCGGCTGTGCTGCTGCAGCCGCGAAACCGTGCCTTCCAGTTGCTCGAAGATCGACTGCGTCGTACCCAGCAGCGTGCGCCCGGCGGCGGTGAGGAAGATCGCGCGGTTGCGCCGCTCGAACAGTTCTACCCCCAGCGAGGCTTCCAGCAGGCGCACCTGACGGCTGACCGCACCGTGGGTGACATGCAGCAACTCGGCGGCACGGACGAAGCTTTCAGTGCGCGCGGCAACGTCGAAATAGCGAAAGGCGGTGAGGGCGGGCAGTTTCATATCTGTGAGGAAAACTAGCGGATTTGTCGCACTATAAATCGCTTTTTTGCCGTCGTCAGGCTTTCGATAATGGCGACCGCGCAGCTGACCTGCGCGATTTCATCGCCAATCTAAAACAAGGAAACCTGCGTGAACGAACTTATCGCCGTCGCCCTGTTCACCGTGCTGGCGGTCATCAGCCCCGGCCCCGATTTCGCCATGGTCACCCGCGCCAGCTACGCCTTTGGCCGGCGCAGCGGATTGTTCGCCGCGCTGGGCATCGCCTGCGGGGTGCAGGTGCATGTACTTTACACCGTGCTCGGGGTTTCCCTGCTCGTACAGCATTCGCCGACGCTGTTCCTGGTCATGAAGATCCTTGGCGCGGGATACCTCATCTACCTCGGCTACAGCTCGTTGACCAACACCAGCCGCGTGTCCTTGGACGGCGAAATCAGCCAAAGGGGCAGGGGCACCTTTCTCTCGGGTTTTCTCACCAACGCCCTCAACCCCAAGACCCTGCTGTTCGTGGTCAGCGCCTACACCCAGGTGGTCGGACCGGACAGTTCGCTGGCCCGGCAATTCGCCTACGGCCTGTTCATGTCGGTGGCCCACTGGGTCTGGTTCAGTGTGGTGGCGTGGTGTTTTTCCAGTGCGCCGTTGCGGCGGGTGATGATTGATCGGCAGCGTCTGGTAGACCGGGTGATTGGGGTGGCGTTGTTGGGGTTGGGGGTGATGGTGTTGTTTGCCAGCGTGCGTTGAGCAGATTGCAACTTTCTGTATCAGCAACATAAGATAGAACCATTCTCATTTGTAGTTGCCGCTATGAAAGCCACGCCACCCGCTGACAGTCTCGATGCGTTGTACAAGGGATATCACGGTTGGTTGCTGGGCTGGTTGCGGCGACGCCTGGACTGTCCGCACAACGCTGCGGATATGGCCCAGGACACGTTCATCCGTTTGCTCAGTACCGGTGCCTACGTCGCCCCGAATGAACCGCGGGCCTTTCTGGCCACGGTCGCACGACGCCTGCTCATGGATCGCGGGCGGCGCCAGAAGCTCGAACAGGCCTACCGTGAAGAGCTGGCACGGCACGCCGAGCACATGGAGCAGGCGCCTTCCGCCGAGCAGGTGATGGCAGCGGTACAGGCACTCGAACATATCGCTCGGGCCCTGGAAGCCATGACGCCGCGCATGCGCCAGGTGTTCGTCATGCGTCACCTCGATGGCCTGGGCCATGCCGAGATCGCTGCCCGGTTGAATGTTTCCACCAAGACCATTCAGAACGACCTGGTCCAGGCCCTGCTGCAATGCCATGCGGCAGGAGGCGGACTGTGAGCGTGGCGCCAGCTGTGTTGCGCCAGGCAGCGGAGTGGCTGGTGCGCATGGACGACGAACCGGATGCGGCGGCCCAGGACGCGTTTCGTGCCTGGCTCAACAGCGATCCGGCGCATGTCCAGGCGGTGCAGGCGTTGCAGGGCAGCCT
>DQAA01000081.1:323-3323 GCA_003523465.1 Pseudomonas sp. | reverse complement strand
GGGCCAGCCGTTCGCGGTCGAGCTGCAGCGCAGCGGGCGCCAGTTGCAGGTCGGCGCCGACGAAAGCCTGCTCGAAGCCCTGGAGGCCGCCGGGGTGGAGATCCCCAACCTGTGTCGCGGCGGTGTCTGCGGCCAGTGCCAGACGCCGTACCTCAAGGGCGATGTCGAGCACCGTGACCACTTCCTCGCCACCGCCGACCGTGCCGCCAGCCTGATGCCTTGCGTATCCCGCGGCTGCGGCAGCCCGATCCTGCTGGATATCTGACCCGGACCCTTGCCATGACCCTGACCTTCAAGCCGCTGGAAACCTATCGGGACGACTTCAGTTTCGGCAACAGCTCCGACGCCATCGCCCGCTTTCCCTTCCCGTTCCCCGAAGACCAGTACATGTACTCGGTCAACCTGGAGCCGGCCACCTCCCGCGACCCCGGCTCGGTGTTCGAGCACCTGTTCGATGTCGACGAGCATTACCTCTCGGAAATGGCCGAGCGCGCCCGCGTCCTCGAACTGGACCCGCAGCGCTGCCTGGTAATGCCGCACATGGCCCAGGCCGCGTGGGACAGCGTGGCATTGCTGATGGNNGGAAAGCCTCGCTACGGATTACCCGCAGCACTTTCGCCTGACCCGCGATGGCGATGCCTGGCATTGGCAGAACCTCGCCCTCGGCATCGACCAGCGCTTCACCTTCGGCGACCCGGCGAGCCTGCCCTGCGAGCCGCTTGAGTACATCACCCGGCAGATGCAGGGCGACTTCGCCCTGCTCGACCAGCGCGACAACGACCTGTTCATGGACGCCGGCATGGTCACCTGCCCGGCCGACTGGTCGTTGCGTTTCGATGCCGGCATGAGCTTCCAGCAATGGCATACGCCGGTGCCCATGGCCCACCGCGCCGGGGTGTTCGAGCGGGCCTTGAAGTACCTGCTGAACATCCAGGTCGGCCAGCCGGTACGCCGCCTCAACTGGACCCTGACCATCAACCCGCGCCTGGATACCTCGCCCGAGACCTTCCACGAATGGGGCAGCGACCGCGCCAAGGTCACGGCGGACAACGCCGGCGCCCTGGTGCACCTGCGGGTCGAGCTGCAACTGATGGTGCGCCTGCCGCGCTCCAACGCGCTGATGTTCAGCATCCGCACCTACCTCATCAGCCTCGACGAGCTGGTCACCAATCCCGCCTGGGCCCGACGCCTGTACCGGGTGATGCGCGACCTGCCCGACCCGATCGCCGACTACAAGGGCATCAGCCGCTACCGCCAGCCGCTGCTGGACTGGCTGCGCCCGTTCGATCCCGAAGCCTGACTTCAACAATCACCACAAAAAGGACATTCCCCATGGCCACCTCATGGCGCATCAGCGCGCTCCGCGAACGCCACCTGGCGCTCGGCTCGAACCTGGAAGACTGGAACGGAATGGGCACCGCCTGGACCTACGCCAGCGACCTCGCCGACCACCACGAAGCCATCCGCACCCACGCCGGGCTGATGGACGTTTCCGGCTTGAAGAAGGTCCACTACGTCGGCCCCCACGCCGAAAGCCTGCTGCAGGACGCCACCACCCGGGATATCTCCAAGCTGTATCCGGGCAAGTCGGTGTACGCCTGCATGCTCACCGAGGACGGCACCTTCGCCGATGACTGCATCGTCTACCGCACCGGGCCCAACGCCTTCATGGTGGTGCACGGTGCCGGCATCGGCCATGAAATGCTGATCCGCTCGGCGCAAGGCCGGCAGGTGGCGGTGCTGTTCGACGACGACCTGCACGACCTGTCGCTACAAGGCCCCAAGGCGGTGGACTTCCTCGCCGAGCATGTACCCGGCATCCGCGAGCTGCCGTACTTCCATCACCTGCAGACCAGGCTGTTCGACCGCCCGGTGATGATCTCCCGCACCGGCTACACCGGCGAGCGCGGCTACGAGATTTTCTGCAAGGCTGCCGACGCGCCGCTGATCTGGGACGGCATCCTGGAGAAAGGCGCCGGCCACGGGATCATCCCCTGTGCCTTNNCTTCACCGCCCTGGACTGGCTGCGGGTCGAGAGCTACCTGCTGTTCTACCCCTACGACAATTCGCAGATGTACCCCTTCGCCGACCAGAAGGCCGGCGACACCCTGTGGGAACTCGGCCTGGACTTCACCGTGTCCCCCGGCAAGCAGGACTTCCGTGGTGCCGGCGAGCATTTCCGCCGCCAGGGCCAGGAGCGTTTCAAGATCTTCGGCGTGCTGCTCGACGGCCACAGTGCCGCGCAGAACGGCGACACCCTGTGGCACGACGGCCGCCAGGTCGGGGTGATCACCTGCGCCATGTACTCGCGCCTGACCGAACGCTCCATGGCCATCGCCCGGGTCGAACCGCAGATCGCCACCCAGGGCCTCCCCCTTGAAGTGCGCGGCAGTCTCAGCGCCAGGGCCATCGCCCACAGCCTGCCGTTCGACGATCCCGAGAAAAAGAAACGCACCGCCAAAGGCTGAGAATCATGACCCACTACATCCTCAAGATCGGTTGCCCCGCCACCTCCGGCATCGTCGCCGCGGTGACCACCTACCTGGCCGGGCGCCAGTGCTATATCAGCGAGCTGTCGCAGTTCGACGACGAACTGGCCGGGCGTTTCTTCATGCGGGCGGTGTTCCGCTTCAACGACGGGGTCAAGCCGGAGCTGGATGCCCTGCGTGAAGGCTTTATCGATATCGCCGTGCCCTTCGCCATGGACTGGGAACTGTTCGAAGGCAACCGGCCGATGCCGGTGCTGTTGATGGTCAGCAAGTACGACCACTGCCTCACCGACCTGCTCTATCGCCACCAGAAAGGCGAGCTGGACATGCGCATCACCGCCATCGTCTCCAACCATCTCGACCTGCGGGCCATGGCCGAGCGCGAGGGCATCCGCTTCGTCTACCTGCCGGTGAGCAAGGACACCAAGGCCCAGCAGGAAGCCGCGCTGCTCAGGCTGGTGGAAGAGACCGGCACCGAGCTGGTGGTGCTTGCCCGCTACATGCAGATCCT
>DQAA01000081.1:0-218 GCA_003523465.1 Pseudomonas sp. | reverse complement strand
CTCGACGAGGGGCCGATCATCGAACAGGAGGTGCAGCGGGTCGATCACGCCTGGTTGCCGGATGACCTGGTGCGCATTGGCCGTGACACCGAGACCGTGGCCCTGTCGCGGGCGGTGAAATATCACCTGGAGCACCGGGTGTTCCTCAACGGCGAGCGCACCGTGATTTTCCGCTAGCCCCGCCCTCAAGCAGATCGCGGACCCTGTGGGAGCTGGCT
>DQAA01000654.1 GCA_003523465.1 Pseudomonas sp. | reverse complement strand
TTGCTGGACGAGCTCGGCGCTTAGGTTTCAGTCGGCGCAGCGCCGCTTGCAGGCCGTCTGTCAGCAGGCGCTGGCGGTCGGCGGGGTTGGCGGGCGGGCCGAATCGATTAGCCAGGATGTCGCCGGGCAGCAGCAAGAAAGCCAGCATGCACAGCGGAATCGCCGGCGAAACCAGCAGCAGGCCGAGCACCGTCAGGAAACCGTGGCCGCGGTCGCGCAGGCGGCGTACCCCGGTGGTTGCTGTGCCACCGATGATGCACAGGGCGCTGAGGGGCTGCAGTTCGCTCGCCATGAATGGAACGCAGGCGCCCAATCCCGCCCAGAAGGCCAGCATCAGCGCGTAGTCACGCCGGCTCAGACGGCTGTCGGTTTTCCAGAATGCCCACGCTGGGAGGTGCTCTTGCGTGGTATTCGCTTCCATGAAGCGGTCGGCCAGGGAGAGCACCGCTGTCAGCGCCAAGCGCAGGCCATTGCTGTTGGCCGCATCATCCTTGGCCATCTGCAAGGTCGCCAGCACGCGAGGGGCCGGCCACTTGCCGAGGGCCAGCCTGCCCAGGGTGTCCAGGGCCAGGAAGAAACTATCGCAGTCGATTCCCTGGGCCTGCAGGACTTCCCGCCGGGGACGCAGGACATGCCTGCTTTGCAGGTGCTCGCGCATTTGCGCGAACCACGGATCGTCGATCGTCACGCTGCTGACCTGTTCGAAAAGGTAGCGACGTTCCTCGTCGCCGAAGCGCGGATTGAGGAACAGCGCGCTCCAGAACAGGGTCATGCTGTACAGATCATTGCCGAAGGCTTCGCGGTCATTGGCAAAGGTCTTCAGGAGCAGGCCGTGACGAGGCAAGCGGGTGCCGTCGAGCACGCTCTCAAGTGTGCACAGCTCTTCGGCGAGCAGCGCCTGCAGCGGATTGGAATGGTCCAGGCGGACAAGCAGACGATCTGCCGACGTTTTAGACTCCAGCCACTGAAGCAGCAAGTCCCGGGTCCGGGCGAACGGGTGCCCGTCCGGGTACTCGATATTGCGCAACATCGACGGCGTGATCAGACCCAGCCAGTCCTCGGGTTTTTCCAGCAAGGCGAGCACGAACAGGCCCTGGGCATGCCATTGCCAGGGATCGGTGGCGTCATCCGGCGGGGCCAGTTCGAGGCCGCGGTTGGCCAGGCGGGCCTGGTGGTCCAGGGCAAACGGTGCGGGCTGCATCTGGCGCACCGCGAAATTCTCGAAGATGCGTTCAAGGGCGCGCCGGTCGTAGGCGCGCATGCGCCGCAGCCAGTTGCGGCAGGCAAGGGGGCCGAAGTCTTCGCCGAGGGACGGGGGAAACTCCGGGTATCTATCCTCGTGCTCCAGGCAACCGCTCATGACCAGCGGCACCGCGGCCTTGCTCAGCCAGCGCAGGTGCTGCGCGGCCTGGCGGCGGAATTCCTTGAGGATGATTTCTTCGAGCAGGTCCTCGCTGGCTGGCGCCTCGCTGATTTCCCGCAGCAGCGCGTTGTCACCCCGGGGCAAGGCCCAGGCATAGCGATAGAGCCGTTGCAGGGCAGGCTGGGGGTGTTCATCGAGCAACAGCGCGAGCAAGGGCAGTTCGGCACTGCTGTCCAGGCGCCAATCGACGAAAGCCGCGGCCAGGCCATCGAGTTGCGAATGCCGGGCGACGAACCAACGCGACAGCGTCTGTGGTGACTGGGCGAAACTTCCGTACAGTTGCACCTGTTCATTCAGGCTCTGCGGCCAGGACTCGGCGTCCTGTTGCCAATCCAGCGCCTGGATCAGCAGCGGGACGTACTCCGGCCGCTGGCCATGGAACAGCTCGATAAGCCGGCGCGGCGCATCGGGATGCTGGTACTCCCAATGCAGTCGCGTCCAGCTCGCCAGCGCCTCCGGTACCTTGCCGAGGATCGTCGCGTGCTGGGCCAGCAGGTAGAGCAGGTCGACATCATCCGGCTGGGCCGCCTGCTGCTCTGCGCACCATTGGTACAGGCACGGACTGGCGACTTCCGCCTGGGCGAATTGCACCAGCAGGCGCTGCAGCAGTGCGTCGTCCGCCGGCAACGGCAGGCAGACGTGGGCGTTGGCGAAGCCTGCGTATTCGAACAGCGGGCGTTGGATGTGGAAGTAGTCCAGGGTATTCAGGTACCACAGGACTTCCTGTTGCACGATGGCCGGCCAAGTGCCCATCAGCGCGGTCGGGAACGGGTCCGGTGTTTCGAGATGATCGAGAAACCCCTCGATCTCCCGCGCCGCGTCGAAGTCCAGGCGCAGCAATTGCTGCGACCAGGCCAGGCGGTTGGCGAGGATGCGCACGCAGTCGCGGGAAATCATTCCGCAACTGCGTACCGCCTGCAGCAAGGACCAACTGGCGTCCTCGAGGGCTTCGAGGGGCAGCAGGTCCAGCTGGCGGATGAAGTTCCGCCAGGCCTGCGGGTCGTAGCGCCGGGTGCTGTCGTCGAGCAGGTCGCGGAACTCGTCGAGGATGCCCGGTTGGGGAGCGGCCTCGGTAGCTTGCGAGGGCGCCCGGTCTTCTTCGCGAGCATGCCGCAGGGCGCTTTCGTAGGCTTCGCGCAGGGCCTGGAAACCCTCCGGATCGGTCTCCGGGTGATGGGCTGGCAGGGCTGCGCGGTAGGCGCCGCGAATGGTGTTCTGATCCTTGGTCGGTTCGATGCCAAGGCGGATCCAGCAACTCATGACCATCCACCTTCAAGCGAGTCGGGTTGTTCCGGCAGGTTCAGTTCCAGGTGCCAGGGCAGTTCGGCGTAGGGGCAGTCGCTGTCAAGGCTCAGCCTCGCGACGATGTGTTCGTTCAAGTGTTCGGAGCCCTGGCGTTCGAGTTGCCGGCCCAGTTGCTCGTCGGGCAGGTCGGACACGCCCCACAGGCCGCGTCCGATCACGTAGCCCGCCACATAGGACGCCCAACTGCTGTAGTAATGTCGCGCCCGGGCGGCCAGGCGACCTTGCATCCAGAGGCTTTCTTCGAAGGTGATCCATTCGTTGCGCAATCCGCAGCGCAGCAGGAAACCCATGCGCCCCAGGTCCCAGGCGCGGGTGCCGCCGAAGCCGCAGTCGCGGAAGGTGCGCGCGGCATACTCGTGGAGGATGCGTTCCCGTGGCGTCAGCTGTTCGAGCCGGGCCTGCCATTGGCTCCNNTCGGCAGGCAGCGGGGATAGTGCCAGTAGGCCACGTTGAGCTCGGCGGCGTGACCGTTGTCGGCCATGCGCAGGATGTTGAGCAAGTCTTCCCGGGATCTGACGTTCCACGAGTTGCCCAGATCCATGTTGCGTTCATCGTCGTAGTAGTAGGGCGAGCTGTAGCTGGCGCTGTTGAGCGCGGCCATTGGTGCGGACAGGGCATACAGCCAGCGCTGTTCGATCTCTTCCATGAATCACTCCGAAGGCGGTAGACGGACAGGGTCCGCCGTGATGGCGCGAATTGTAACCAAACGTCAGAGACGCCGGCCATGCCTGCCGTGCTTTGGTGCAGTCCTCACCAGGACGGTGCAGGTTTGCGCGGGCCCTTGGGGTCAATAATGAGATTTGTGCTCGTCACGGACCCTGTGCGCAGGCTCGCGAGCAATCTGGCGCGGCCTTTGCTTTACCTGCGTATCAGGCAATCAACGTCGATTGCCCCGTTCACGACAAAGGCGCCGTGCTGCTCCCCTGATCATTCAGGCCGGAGCGGCAGGGCGCCTTTTTGTTTTTGCGCAGGAAAGGCAGGGGAGTCAGGACCATGACCAGCACGACGGTGCGCAGTGTCTGTCCGTATTGCGGTGTCGGTTGCGGCATCGTCATGAGCGTGACCGACAACAAGGTGACCAGGGTCAGCGGTGACAAGCAGCACCCGAGCAATTTCGGCCGCCTGTGCACCAAGGGCCTGAGTTGCCATCAGCCGCTGCGCGAGTCCGGGCGCATGGAGTGGGCCTGGCTGCGCGACCAGCGCCAGCGCGACCCGGTGCGCCTCGGCATGGACCAGGCCATCGAGCAGACTGCCCGGCGCCTGCGCGCAATCATCGACACCCATGGCCCGGACGCCGTGGCCCTGTACGTTTCCGGGCAGATGTCCCTGGAGGCCCAGTACCTCGCCAACAAGCTGGTGAAGGGCTATATCCGCAGCCGCCATATCGAATCCAACTCGCGCCTGTGCATGGCCAGTGCCGGCAGTGGCTACAAGCTGTCCCTGGGCGCCGACGGGCCGCCAGGCAGCTACGAGGATCTCGACAAGGCCGAGGTGTTCTTCGTCATCGGCGCCAACATGGCCGATTGTCACCCCATCCTCTTCCTGCGCCTGCTCGACCGCCTCAAGGCCGGCGCCAGGCTGATCGTCGTCGACCCTCGGCGCAGCGCCACGGCGGACAAGGCCGACCTGTTCCTGCAGGTCCGTCCCGGCACCGACCTGGCGCTGATCAACGGCCTGTTGCACCTGCTGCTGGAAAACGGCCACACCGACAACGCCTTCATCGAGCGCTACACCGAAGGCTGGGACGAGATGCCGGCGTTCCTCGCCGACTACACCCCGGCGCGGGTCGCCGATATCACCGGCCTGAGCGAGGCCGATATCCGCCAGGCCGCCGCCCTGATCGGTGGTGCGAAGGACTGGATGAGCTGCTGGACCATGGGCCTGAACCAGAGCATCCACGGCACCTGGCACAGCAACGCCCTGTGCAATCTGCACCTGGCCACCGGGGCGATCTGCCGTCCCGGTAGCGGACCGTTCTCCCTCACCGGTCAGCCCAATGCCATGGGTGGACGGGAAATGGGCTACATGGGGCCGGGATTGCCCGGACAACGCTCGGCCCTGGTCGAGGCCGACCGCCAGTTCATCGAGAACCTCTGGAGCCTCCCTGCCGGCAGCCTGCGCGCCGAAGCGGGAGAGGGCACCATCGGCCTGTTCGAACGCATGGCGGCGGGTGAGGTGAAGGCCTGCTGGATCATCTGCAGCAATCCGGTGGCCAGTGTCGCCAACCGCCAGCGGGTGATCGACGGGCTGCGCGCCGCCGAGCTGGTGATCAGCCAGGACGCCTTCCTCGACACGGAAACCAACCGCTATGCCGACATCCTCTTGCCCGCCGCGCTGTGGGCCGAATCCGAAGGCGTGTTGATCAATTCCGAGCGCAACCTGACCCTGACCGCCAAGGCGGTGGATGCCCCCGGCGAGAGCCTGGCGGACTGGCAGATCATCGCCCGCATCGCCCGTGCCATGGGGTATGCCGATGGCTTCAGCTACGCCAGCGCGGAGGAGGTGTTCGATGAAATCCGCCGCGCCTGGAACCCGGCCACCGGCTATGACCTGCGCGGCCTGGACTACGCAAAACTACGCGCCGGTCCACAGCAATGGCCCTTCGAGCCGGGACGTAGCGAGGCGCGCAGTCCGCTGCGCTACATCAACAACGGCCTGAGCCAGACCCTGCGGGAAAACGCCGACGGCCAGCGCCCGGCGATCACCTTCGCCACTGCCTCCGGCAAGGCGCGTTTCTTCGCCCGCCCGTGGCTGCCGCCTGCCGAACTGCCGGACGAATCCTACCCGCTGGTGCTCAACACCGGTCGCGTCCAGCACCAGTGGCACACCCTGACCAAGACCGGCAAGGTCGCCAGCCTGAACAAGCTGGAGCCGGGGCCTTTCCTGGAGATCCACCCTGACGACGCCGCCGCCCTCGGCATTGCCGAGAAGGACCAGGTGCAGGTCCGCTCGCGTCGGGGCCAGGCGGTGCTGCCGGCGCGGATCAATACCCGGGTGATGCCGGGCAACTGCTTTGCGCCGTTCCACTGGAACGACCTGTACGGCGAGCAGCTGGCGATCAACGCGGTGACCAGCGATGCGGTCGACCCGATTTCCCTGCAGCCGGCTTTCAAGCACTGCGCCGTGGCCCTGATCCGGG